>NZ_JANSJH010000012.1:10644-26157 GCF_047462495.1 Synechococcus sp. H55.2
GCGCGATCTCTACCCGCCCATCGAGCCCTACGATTACGGCTTTCTCCCCGTCTCTTCCCTGCACACCCTCTACTACGAGCAGTGCGGCAACCCGGCGGGCAAGGCGGTGGTGTTTTTGCATGGGGGGCCAGGGGGTGGGATCGATCCCCTCTACCGGCAGTACTTTGATCCCAGCCGCTGGCGGGTGGTGCTGTTCGATCAACGTGGTTGCGGCAAGAGCCGCCCCTACGCCGAGCTGCGGGAGAACACCACCTGGGATCTGGTGGCCGATATCGAGAAGCTGCGCCAACACCTGGGCATTGAGCGCTGGTGGGTGTTTGGGGGCAGTTGGGGCAGCGCCCTTGCCTTGGCCTATGGGCAAACCCACCCCCACTCCTGCCTGGGGTTTATCTTGCGGGGCATTTTCCTGCTACGCCCTTTTGAGATCCGCTGGTTTTACCAGTCGGGGGCCAGCCACCTGTTCCCCGATGCTTGGGAACATTACCTGGAGCCCATCCCCCCCGAAGAGCGGGATGACCTGCTGGCAGCCTACCACCGCCGCCTCAACGACCCGGATCCCCAGGTGCGGCTGAGAGCGGCCCGCGCCTGGGCCATCTGGGAGGCCAGCACCAGCAAGTTGATCCCCAGCCCTGAGCTCATCGAGCGCTTTGGCCAGGAGACCTTTGCCGAGGCCTTTGCCCGCATCGAGTGCCACTACTTCGTCCATGGGGGTTTTTTGGATCCTGAAGACCAGCTCCTTAGGGGGGTGGAGCGCCTGCGCCATCTGCCGGCTGTGATCGTCCAGGGACGCTACGACGTGGTCTGCCCGCCCATTTCCGCCTGGGAGCTGCACCAGGCCTGGCCAGAGGCGGAGTTTCACCTCATTCCCGATGCCGGCCATTCCATCACCGAGCCCGGGATCCGCACCGCCCTGCTGCAGGCCACGGATCGCTGCGCCAGTCTGTGAGCCGCTGAGATAGCCTGGGTTGGGGATCCCAAGACCTTGAAGAATTGCTACAGGAATGCCGGCAAAACCTTGGGATCCAGCCCCGGAGCACGGCCAAGCCTATCGACAGTCGGCGATTTTGGGTTTATCACTGAGGGAAGAGCGGTGCAGGCTGCCTGGTCGATGGCTTCCGCCACTGGCTCCTTCTGATTGTTGTTAATTGATCTTGGGCTGGTTCCTCCACTCCAGCGTCTTGTCAAAGCAAACTTGTCTTTACTTCGCCGTTTCCAGGGTCGAACCATGCAGAAAATAACTCATCTGTCTAAGCTTGCCCTCGCCCTGCCTGCTTCCCTCTTGCTGGCAGATGCCGTTGTGGCCTACCCCTGTGACTCGGTTGGGGGTGAAGCTTACAACTTCTACAGCCCCACGGTTCAGGTTGACAGTTTCGGGGCTCAGGTGTCGCCTGCTGTCCTAGGCAACGGTTTTATCGGGGTTGCCATCGAAACGGTGGATGGACAGCCAGCTCAAGGTGCCGTCAGTCGTCGCCTGTTTGGCCCCGCGCCTCAAATCCAAGGGGTGCAGGTGGTTGGTCTGCTCCAGGATGGCCCGGCTCAACAAGCGGGTCTGGCCCAGGGAGATATTTTGATTGGGGTGGACGGGCAGCGGGTCACCTCGGTGCAGCACGTCCAGCAAATTATCCAAAACACCCCGGTGGGCCAGCGGGTACCCATTACCTTCCGGCGCGGCGGACAGGTGTTGTCCACGGTGGTGGTGGTCGGCGATGGCCGTGTGTTGCGCCCCTTGATGCTGCAGCAGCAGTAAGCTTCCAGTGAATGCAGATTGGAGTTCAGGATGGGCGGTCTGGGCGGTTTGCGGCCTTAACGGGCTGCTGTTTCTGGCTTTGCTCGCCCTCGTTCCTGTCCTTTTGAGCCTGCGGTCGGCGCTCTGGGTTACGGAGCGGGCCATGGCCGACTGGCGGGAGGCGGCTGAGCGGGCTTTGGCTCCCACGCCGGCTGAGTTGCTGCGCCTACGGGATCGGCTGCGGGAGAATCGCCATACCCTCGACCGCTGGCAGCGGCGTCTCCAGTTTTGGCAAGGGATCCGCAGGGTGGCTGTTTGGCTGGGGCGCAGGCTGTGAGGAGCATGGATAGCGTCTCCCATCCCATCCGGTTGCAGGTGATGGCCAATGCGCTGGCGGGGATCGCCGAGGAGATGGGGGCGCGCCTCATCCGCGGTTCTTACTCGGCCAACATCAAGGAACGGCGGGATTGCTCGACGGCCCTGTTCGACGCTCGGGGAGACTGTATTGCCCAGGCGGCCCACATTCCGGTGCACCTGGGCGCCCTCGCGGAAGCGGTGCGGGCGGTGGTGGCAGCCGGCCCGCGGCCCGGCGATGTGTTCGTCCTCAACGATCCCTACCAGGGGGGATCCCATCTGCCGGATATCACGGTGGTTACGGCCATCCCCGGCCTGGGGGATCCAGAACAAGTCTGCGCCTACGCGGTGAACCGCGCCCACCACGCCGATATTGGGGGGATGCGCCCCGGCTCCATGCCGGCCGACTCTACGGAAATCTGGCAGGAAGGGCTGGTGATCCCGCCGCTGCGGCTGGCCCAAATGACCCTGACGGGGGAGCTGTGCTGGCAGGGCGATCTGCTGCGCCTGATCCTGGCCAATGTGCGCAACCCTGAGCAGCGGCGGGGGGATTTGCAGGCCCAGGTGGGGGCCAGCGCCGTGGGGGTGAGCCGGTTTCGCGAGCTGCTGGCCCGCTTTGGAGAAGAAGAGGCCTGGCAGTTGATCGCCGGGGTGATCGCCTACAGCCGGCGGCGGATGCAGGCCCAGATCCGCGCTCTGCCCGCTGGGATCTACACCGCCTGCGACTACCTGGAGGGCTACGGGGATCCGCCCGAGCCGCTCCGCATCCAGGTGCAGATTGAGGTAAGGGGGGAGAGGCTACGGGTGGACTTTGCCGGCACAGCCCCGGCCACCGCGGGGAACCTGAACGCGCCTTTGGCTGTGACCCGCTCGGCGGTGCTCTTTGCCCTGCGCTGCCTGTTGGATCCCACGGCGCCCAGCAATGTCGGCCTGGAGGATCCCATCGAGATCGTAGCCCCGCCCGGCTGCCTGGTGAACGCCCAATTTCCGGCGGCGGTGGTGGCGGGCAACGTGGAAACCTCGCAGCGCATTGCCGATGTGGTGTTCAAAGCCCTAGCCCCGGTGGCCGGATCCCGTGCCATTGCCCAGGGACAGGGCACCATGAACAACTGTGTGCTCGGCAACCGCCACTTCACCTACTACGAAACCCTGGGGGGCGGCCAAGGAGCCAGCCGGCAGCGACCGGGCCTGGACGGCGTCCACGTGGGCATGAGCAATACCCTCAACACCCCCATCGAAGCTCTGGAGCTGGAGTATCCCCTGCGGGTGCTGCGCTACGAGCTACGCCCAGATTCCGGCGGCCATGGCCGCCAGCGGGGCGGCTGGGGGCTGATCCGCTCCCTCCAGACCTTGCAAGATTGCACCCTCTCCCTGCTCACCGACCGGCGCCACCATGCCCCCCAAGGGGAAGAAGGCGGCGAGCCTGGCCAGGTGGGGATCAACCTCGTCAACGGGGATCCCTTGCCCAGCAAAACCAGCCGATCCCTGAAAGCCGGCGATGTGCTCACCCTCTACACCCCTGGCGGCGGGGCTTGGGGGTCAAGCGAGGAGGAGCAGGCACCCGAACCCACATAGCGCAGGTGGGCGAGAAACAACTGCTCGCAGCGCCGGATCACCTCATCACGGCTGGCAAAGTGCTCTAACCTATGCACTTCTTGACCTTTCTCAAACAAAATTAAGGTCGGCAGCGAGCGCACCCGATAGCGGCGCGGCAGCCAAAAATTGTCGTCCACATTCACCCGCAGCACCTTAACTGCGCCGCCCCACTCTGCTGCGAGACGGTCGGTAATCGGCTGAATGAACCGACACAGGCCACACCAAGGGGCGCCAAAATCCACCAACACCAACCCGTCACTTGTCAAAAGTTCTTGATTAAAAGCATCTAAAGCAACTTGCAAGTTCATCACTCCCAGACTAAAGAAGTTGTTTGGGATCATGCTACCAGGCAATTTGGCTGGCTGCAGAAACCATTTGCGGATGGAAAGCATAAAGAATCACTACAAAGCTGAACACCCCTAGGTAGGCCCAGCGCAGAAACTCTCGCGGTTGCAGGTGTTGTCGCCGCTGCAGAATGGCCAAGCCGGGGATCACAGAAGTACGGGCCTTGAGATCGCGGAAGGCCTGGCCGTATTTCCGCTCCAGACGGTGATCCCCGTGCCAGACGGCGAACAGGTGATAGGCCACCAGCCCCAGGGAGGTGACCAGCATAAAACTGGAGCCAATCCAAAGGGAATGGGCCACACACCAGATCACCTGGCCCACCATTTGGGGGTGGCGGGTGATGCGGATGATCCCGGTCTCAAACAGGTGGATCTCCGGCTTCTGAATGGCGGCGATCTCCAGCAAATTGAAGGTAGCCGGATACAAAAAGAAAAACGAGAGCGCTGACAAAAGAACAACGGTGGTGTGGATGCCGGGGACAGCATGGAGATCCCAGAGGATCACCCCGTCGTAGCGATGGTTAAAGAAGTAGATCAGCAGCAGCGGCGCCAAGCTGAGGCTGACCAGCGCAAAAAGAAGGCGGTACAAACGGGATCCCAGCCAAGCTTCCCCCCAAGGCCGCAAGTAGGCCAGCCCACTGTGAGCACAGGCAAATCCTAGAATCATGGCCAACATGATCGCGTGGGATCGGTAGGGGGCCAGCTCGGGCGGTAAGTGGCTAAAGAGTGGGAACAGCATCTTTTCAAGAGCTCCTCTGGGGCGTCGCCGTGACTTATGCTTAAAGATAAGTTACATAAGGCAAGCTTCCCATGCTGAAAACTTTTTTTCTACGCCTTGTCGGCCTGCTCCTCTCGGTCATCCTGGTGCTGGGCTGGACGACCGCAAGCGCTCAGGCGGCCCGTCTTACCGGCAAGTACTACGAAGACAGCATGACCCTGATCCAAACCCTGCGCACCGTCCTTTCGGAAGCGGATCCCGTGATGAACCCGGCAGAGGCGCGGGCGGAAGCGATGGAGGCTATGCAAGAATTCGCAGGACGCTACCACGGCCAACGCTACGACAAGCTCCAGTCTTTCACCACCCTGCGCACCGTGTTTAATACGCTGGCCTCCCAGTACCGCACCTCCAACCGACCTCTCAACCCGGAGAAGGTGGAGCGGGTGCTGATGCAACTGGATCGGGCGGAGTTGGCCTTGCGCCGGGAAGGTTGAACTTTTGGGATCTCCCAGATCCAAATCACAGGCAAATTTCCCCCGGTGCAGCCAAGCTGTTGCCAGCTCGCAAAAGTCGAGGTCATCGCCGGCGTTCTTCCAAACCTGAGGAGGAAGGCGCCGCTCTCTCGAGGCAAAGGGCATTTTCTCAGGATTTGGGAGGTTGTTATGGGCACAGGTCGTTGGATCCTGCTCTCGTTGCCGCTGATGGTTGGGGGTGGGGTTATTGCTTTTTATTCAGCTTCGCTCTTGTCCCTTCCAGCCCAAGGACAGGTGGCTGGAGCTGCCGAGGAGGGATCCCCGGGCCCTTTTTTTGCGGTGGATGGCCTGGCCCTGCGCGGCTATGACCCGGTGGCCTACTTTATCGATGGCAAGCCGGTCGAGGGATCCCCAGCCTATGAATGGGAGTGGGGAGGGGTGACCTGGCGGTTTGCCACTGCTGACAATCGGGAGCGGTTTCGCAGCAACCCGGAGCGCTTTGCCCCCCAGTACGGCGGGTTTTGTGCTTGGGCCGTGGCCCACAACTACCTTTACCCGGTGGATCCCTTTGCCTGGAAAATTGTCGATGACAAGCTGTACTTGAATGCCAACCGGCGGGTACAGCGCAACTGGGAGCGGGACATTCCCGGGTTGATCGAGAAGGCAGATGCCAATTGGCCGGGGCTGCGCAGCCGCTGAGCCTACCTGTCTGGGATCACTGGATGAGGCGCAGGGTTACCTTGATGACAACCCGGTGGAGGCCGCTTTCGCCAAGCTCCAGATCGCCCCCCATTTCTCTCAGGAGCCGCTCGCTCACCCGCCAAGTAGCACTGCCCTTTGTTTCAACGGGCACATGGCACCGTCCCTCCAGGTTCCACTCTAGACACAGGTGCCCCTCCGCTGCTGCGATGGGATAGAGGTGCAGAGCCATCGAACCATAGCGCAGGGCACGGATGCCCCAGCGACACACCCCCAGCAGAGCCTGCACCAAACCGTGGGGATCCGCCCAAACCATAAGGCTGTCCGGGAGGGCGGACGGTTCAGAAACAGAAGGTGGTTGTAGGATCGGCCACTCGTAGCGAATGCCCTGATCCTGGGCCTGTAGGCGAGTTAGGCTGTACACATCTTGCAGCAGGGGGCGGAGTTGGGTCGGCTCCGGTTGCAGGGGTTGAATGGGCAGATCGTGGCGAGCCAGGCGGGTGTATTCCTCGAGCAGCTTAATCAAGCGCTCTACGGACTCTTTGGCACTTTGAATGTATTCCCGCTCCTCCTCCGGGGAATCGCACAGATCCGACAACACCAACTGCAGGGATCCCATCTGGCTGCTGAGGGGGTTGCGCAGCTCGTGGCCAATGCTGACGAGCAACTCTTGCTGAAAGGCTCGCATCACCTCAGAGCGTTCAAAAGCAAATTGCCAATCTACGGCCTCTTGCCTGTCGGCAGGGGCCGCCGGCTGGGAAGCTGGATCGGGTTTGGCTGCGGGTTTCCTCAAAAGGTGCTCCGGACGAAGGACAGGGGATCCCGTCGAGGTTCAGATCCTTGGGTTCGGATCTTTAAGCTTTGCACAGTAAGGACTACGTCCCCCTGACGCGAGCAGGCTCTGGAGATACCCCACTCCATGGGGATCCTACCCTTTTCTACCCGACGAAGTGGGCGCTGACCACCCGCTCAATCCCCGCCAGATCGCGGTGAACTTGGATCTGCCGATAACAGTCCCTCTCTCGCAATTGCTCCGCCACCCAAGGGGCTTGTCCTCGCATCACTTCTACCGCCCAAAAGGAGTTGGGGGCCAGGTAGTCCGGTGCCCTTTGAATCAACAGCCGCAAGTGGGCCAGCCCATCTTCCCCGCCATCGAGGGCCTGTCGCGGCTCGTGCAGCCGCACCTCGGGCATGAGATGGGCCAGCTCCCCGGTGGGGATGTAGGGCGGGTTGGAAACCAGGCCGCGCAGCCGCCCCCGCCAGGGATCCAAGGGCACAAACCAGGATCCCAGCAGCAACTGCACCCGCTCCTGCAAATGGTGGGCCGCCACGTTGTCCGCCGCAACGGCTAGGGCTTGCGGGCTCGAATCCACCGCCAGAAGCTGCAACTGGGGATGTCGCTGGGCCAAAGCGATGGCAATGGCCCCGCTGCCGGTGCCCAGGTCGGCCAAGCAGGATGCGGGCGGCAGAGGATTAGCTTGTAACCAGAGGGAAGCCTGCTCCACCAGCAGCTCGGTCTCCGGACGTGGGATCAGCACCGCCGGGGTCACCCGTAGGCTCAAGCCGGCCCATTCCACTTTGCCCAACAGATACTGCAGAGGGACGCGCTTTTCCACCCTTTGCTGCCAAAGGGCCTCTACCTCCTCCAGGAGTTCCCCCGCCCCAGCCGGAGCGCGACCCAGCAGCCGCTCCAACGGCCCCCACCCCAGCCGTTCCTTGAGCAGAATCTCCACCTCCTCGGCAGGGATCCCAGCCGCTTTTGCCGCCCTCAGGGCCTGGGCACGCCACTCCAGCAATCGCCTCAGCAGAGTCGAGGGGGATCTCAAAGGATTCCGTTCTGCCAGTATGACTGGGGGTTGGGTTAACGCTGAGGCTGGGGACTGGCAGAAGGGTTGGCAGGCCGAGCCAACGATTGGATGTATTCCAGCGCCGAGCGGGAAGGGATAAAGGCGATCTTCTGCACATCGGCCTGGGCATCGGGAGCCAGCATGCGCTCCACCACAATGGCCAGGGAGGTGACCTCAATCTGGGTTTTTCCAACCACATCCGGGTTCTGGGCTGCCGCCCGATCCAAAGCTCGCTGCAGATCGTTGCGGTCGAAGAAGAAGGGCACCACCTCCTGACCATCCTGCTCGATGGTCAGCAGCCCCTCTCCGGAGCGGCCATAGAACAGAGGCACGCCGATCGCTTCTGGAGGCACATCTTTGCTGGTTTCTTTCAGTACCTGCTTGGCTGCCTCCACATCAGCAGGCCGCGGCACCACCTCGAAGTACAGATCGCTATTTTTGGCGCGCTCCTCTTCCGATTTTTCGTAGGCATACCCCAGCGAGAGAGGCACCACCTGGGCTTGGCTGGCTATCTCGGGGTTGCTGGCTTTCACCTGCTCCAACATTTTTTGGGCCTGGGCTTGATCCAGCCAGAAGGAGACCACTTGAATGGTGCGGCCATCTCGCTCCACATTGGCAACAACAGGTGTGCCGTTCTGAGACACAATCGCAAAAACAGGCACCAGGCTCAGCCGCTCTGCCACCTCTTGCCGGCTCATGGGGCCTGCGGTTGCCTGAGCCGGTGGAGCACTCCCCTGAGCCCAAGCGGGAGTCATGGCCAAGCTCGCCCACGCTGTCCCGATCAGGATCCCGGCTATACTGCTCACCCGAGCTACACAGCAGCAGAGGGATCGGGCAGGCGACACTACGTTACAGCGCATCATTCTCATCTCCACTCCCGGCATCGCGCCTTGTTCTGGTTGCTATAGGGCTAGATCCCTCAAGTACTAACCAACAGATCGGGCAAGGCAGAAGCCACCCGGATTGAACCTGCTCGACAGGGCTAGGCTAGCGATGCGGCACACCCTCGGCATCGACTCGCGGCTGGCCGTCGCTGACAACACCCCGGCTCACTGACCTCAAAGAGCGCTCTTGGGCCACCCTAGAAGCCAAGGTTAGAACATCTGCTCGACTCCTGTCGAGGGGCAAAGCCCCTATTTGAGTGGGGATCCCGCATCACTCAATACTATATACGGAGTCGCATAAAATCGACCCACGCTAGATGCAGATCTACCCAACAGCAGATCGGTTCAGATCGAGCTGATAATTGTATGCTCAGCTTTTCCACAACAGGCAGCCTACCCCAGCCTTGTGCATCAGGGCTCTGATGTAGCCGCGCGAACGTGGCAGCTACTGTTAACTTTTGTTAAGGTGGGGGGACAAACGCATGCTTCCGAGGAGCATTAAACCATGGCTAAGATCTTTACCCCTGAATTCAACCAATTTGAGACCATCAACGCCACGCAGGCCTGGTCTTTGTTTTTCACCATCAGCGCTTCCGATCGGCTTTTGGGCTCAAACCCGGCTGTTGGGCGCTACATCACGCTGGCCTTGTTCAGCGCCATCCTCACCGGCATCCTGAATGTGCTGCTGGCCTCGTAGTTGGCCGCTGTCACGGGACGGAATTGTCCAGGACAATCTGTTTGCCAGTCCTTCAGAGGCCGCTGGCAGCGGCGGCTCGGCCTGGGAAAGGGGATCCCTTCCTCAGGTTTTTTGCTTTTGAATGGGAAAGGATCCCTTTTGCTCCGGGTGGGGCGATGAAAACGTCTGGGACAAGTTCTGCGGCGGCGGCTTTGCCCGTCGCGCTGCCGCTGCTGCTGGCGCCGGCAGGAGATTGGGAGTGTGCCAAGGCAGCGGTAGAAAACGGGGCCGATGCCATTTACTTCGGGCTGGAGCGGTTCAACGCCCGCCTACGCGCCCGCAACTTCACAGAGGCAGATTTGCCGGAGCTGATGGCTTGGCTGCATCAGCGGGGGGTGCGAGGCTATGTAACTTTGAATACTCTGGTCTTTCCGGGGGAGCTGGAGGAAGCGGAGCGGTACATCCGCTCGATGATCGCGGCGGGGGTGGATGCGGTCATTGTCCAGGATATTGGCATCGCACGCTTGATCCGTCATCTTTCTCCCGATTTCCCCATCCACGCCTCGACGCAGATGACCGTCACCAGCGGTATCGGGGCAGAGTTTGCCGCCGAGTTGGGCTGTGAGGTGGTGGTGCTGGCGCGGGAGTGTTCCCTCAAGGAGATGGCCAAGATCCGCGCCCATCTGGAAGAGAAGGGATCCCCCGTCTGCTTGGAAATCTTCGTGCACGGGGCGTTGTGCGTGGCCTATTCCGGGCAATGTCTGACCAGCGAGGCGCTGGGAGGACGTTCGGCCAACCGCGGAGAATGTGCCCAGGCCTGCCGCCTGCCCTACGAGCTGGTGGTAGACGGGATGCGGCGCGATCTGGGGGAGAAGCGGTATCTGCTCAGCCCCCAAGATCTGGCCGGTCTGGAGGTGCTGCCGGAGCTGGTCAAGCTGGGGATCCACTGCTTAAAAATTGAGGGTCGTTTGAAATCGCCGGAGTATGTAGCCAATGTAACGCGCATCTATCGCCAGGCCTTGGATGCCTTGGGGGCAGGTCAGGCGTGGCAGCCCTCAGCTCAGGAGTGGTATGAGCTGGAGATGAGCTTTTCCCGCGGGCTGTATACCGGCTGGCTGCGGGGCATCAACAACCAAGAGCTGGTGCATGCCCGTTTTGGCAAGAAGCGGGGGGTTTACCTGGGGCAGGTGCTGCGGATCGAAGGGGATCAGGTGGGGGTGCGCCTGCAGGCTCCCCTCAAGCCGGGCGATGGCGTGGTGTTCGACCAGGGAGAGCCGGAGCAGGGGGGGCGGGTTTACCGCGTGCACAAGAAGCAGGGGCTGGCCTGGCTTGGCTTTGCCCAGGGGGCCATTGACCTCAAACGCCTGCGGCCAGGGGATCGCCTCTGGAAGACCAGCGACCCGGAGCTGGAGAAACGCCTGCGCCAGAGCTATGCCGGGGATCAGCCTCGCTTTCAACGCCCCGTCCACCTGGAAGTTCACGGCCAGGCCGGCTTGCCCCTGACGCTGATCCTGCGGGATGAAGAGGGCCACGTGGTGCGGGTGGATTCGCCGGTGCCTTTGCAGCCTGCCCATCACCAACCCCTCACCGACGAGAAGCTGCGGCAGCAACTGGGTCGTTTGGGTTCCACCCCGTTCAAGTTGGGATCCCTGCACAATGCCCTGGAAGGAGAGGTGATGCTGCCGCTGAGCGTCCTCAACCAAATGCGGCGCCAAGCCGTGGAGCAGTTGCAGGCGCTGTGGGCTCGGCCCCGCCGCTGGCAGCTCAACCCTGAAGCTCGCTGGCCAGATCTGCTGCCCGCCCCGGAGCAACCGGAAAGGGGATCGCCCCAACTGGTGGTGCTGGTGCGGGATCCAGAGCAGTTGCCGGCGGCAATTGCCTGTGGCATCCGGCAGATCTACCTGGAGTTGGAGGATCCCCGCCGCTACCGGGAAGTTATCCGCGCCACCAAGGCCGCTCACCCTGAGGTGGAGCTGTGGGCGGCCCCGCCCCGCATCACCAAGCCGGGAGAAAGCTGGATCCTCAAACAGGTGTTGGCAGCAGGAGCCGATGGCTATCTGGTGCGCAACTACGACCACCTGCGCTTTTTTGCCGGCCAGCGCTGCATCGGCGATTTTTCCTTGAACGTGGCCAACCCCATCACCGCCCACTATTTCAAAAGCCGCTACCCCTTGGAGCGCCTGACGGCCTCCTATGACCTCAACCACGAGCAACTGGGATCCCTGCTCCAGGCCGGCCCCGCCCACTGGTACGAGGTCACCATCCACCAGCACATGCCCATGTTCCACATGGAGCACTGCGTCTTCTGCGCTTTTTTGTCCCGCGGCACCGACTACACCAATTGTGGCCGTCCCTGCGAAAAACACGAGGTGAGGCTGAGGGATAGGGCCAATGTCGAGCACATTTTGAAAGCCGATGCCGGCTGCCGCAACACTCTCTACAACGGCAAAGCCCAAACCGGGGCCGAGCATGTGCCAAAACTGCTGGATCTGGGGTTGCGATATCTGCGCATTGAGTTCTTGCAGGAATCCCCCGAGCAGATCCGGCAAACCTTGCGCTGCTATCAACAGCTTCTCCAAGGCCGGATGAGCGGATCCCAGCTGTGGCGCGAGCTGAAGCTACATAGCCAATTGGGGGTTACGCGCGGGTCTTTGCAGAGTTAGAGGCTGCGCGGCCTTACATACCCTCTGTATTCTCTGCGGTTGCCGAGGCCGGGTGGGCAGAGCAATAGAAAAAACACTCCCGCAAAATTGGCGTAAAATTTCCTCAGGGTACGGTCGTTTCCCAACCTCTCTTTTGCTTCCCTATCCTCTGCGTAGCTCTCTCTTTGGTTACCGTGAAACACACCCTCAGCGCCCTTGTGCAGGATCAGCCTGGCGTTTTAACCCGCATCGCGGGGATGTTTGCCCGTCGCGGCTTTAACATCGACAGCCTCACCGTCGGCCCCACCGAACGACCGGGGATCTCTCGCATCACCATGGTGGTGCAGGGAGATGAGCACGACGTGGAGCAGATGACGAAGCAGCTCTACAAGCTCATCGATGTGCTAAAAGTTACCGATATCACCCACGTCCCCTGTGTGGAACGGGAGCTGATGCTGGTCAAGGTGAATGCCAGCCCCGAGACCCGCTCCGCCATCATGGATGTCGCCCAAATGTTTCGTGCCCGGATTGTGGATGTGGCGGAGGAGTCTTTGACCCTCGAGGTGACCGGGGATCCGGGCAAAATGGTGGCGATCATCAAGATGTTGACCAGCTTTGGCATCCGCGAGATCGCCCGTACCGGTCTGGTGGCCCTCACCCGCGAGTCTGGCGTGAATACGGAATACTTGAAGCAACACCCCACCTTAGTGACCATCTGATGGCCTTACGAGAAGCGATGCCACAACCGGGGGAGAGGTGGCGGGGATCGGCTTGGCGCGGCGGAATTCGCAGGATCCTCGGCCTTGTGGCCATTGTGCTGGTGGGGCTGCTGGCCGGCTGCGGCCCCAGGCCGCCCAAGCCGATTGTGCAGCAGGCCCTTGCCTATCAGATCGCTCATTTGTCCGAGCCGGTGGCCTCCTTGGTGGGCAGTGAGCAGTTGTCGGCCCGGCTGGAAGTGCAAGATGTGAAAATCCGTCGGGATCGCCGTGAACCTTTGCTGTTGGCCTGTTGCTCCGCAAGAACAGGAGAAACGCTGGAAGGCCATCACCTCAGCGGTACCTACACCCTGATCGTGAAGCCGCCGGGATCCCGCCGTCCTTATCGCCGCAAAGGGGATCCCTTTCAGCTCACCTTGGCCCACCAAAAGGCACAAACTGTTGCTACGCAGCGCTCGCCTGACGCAGAGCCCCAAACCGTGCCCGAACGGTGGCTACTGGCCTACGGCTCGCCTGATGCTAAGACCTGGAGGGTCATCGACTTTCTGCCTCAGCCCGCACCGGCACCGGAGTTGCCTCCTGCCGAGCCAGAACCGGCCATCCCGGCAGCCTGATGCAAACCTGCCGCCGCTCACCGCAGCAAAGCCGCCCCCCAGGCAAAAAGACCATCCACCAACAGGGTATTTAGCACTGCTCCGGCAAAGGCCCAATGGTGCAGGCGGCGGGATCCCCGAATCATCCACAACCCAGCGCCCAGCAAGAGAAGGCCCAGGCCGATGCCCCAACTCAGGCCCCAGGGGGTAGCCATTTTGTCAAGAGCGGCCATGAAAGGGACAACCGCCTGATCCAAGCGGTCGAACTGCATCGCCTGTCGCCACTCCGGCAGCAAGCCCACCGAGTGAATGTAAAGATCGGTAATCGCCGTGCCCCACAGGGAACCGAGATAAAACCAGGTGCCGATGCGGGCAAACCGCTGCCGTGTCCCCCACCAGACAATCGGGATCCCCAAAGCTTCCACGGGCATGTGCCAAAGAGGCTCAAAGCGCAGCCAGCCCCAATACAGGGATCCCGCCAGCCAAGTCAGGGTAAAGCCGTAGAGCAAATCTCCCCACAGGCGGGTACGGAGCTGCGAGTAGAGATGCAAACTGAGGCCCAACCAGCCCAAAGACATCACCAAGCTCACCCAGGGGGCATATCGCACCAGGGGCGCTTGCACAAAAACGGGCAGGCAGACGAGCAGAGCCGCCATTCCCCCAATGGCATGGTGGGATCCGAAACGCTTTTGAATCGGGAGAGGGCGATGCTCAGATGACAGCAGAGGCTCATTTGGGAGAGGGGGCAAAAAAGGTGTGGAAGACAAAATGCAACATTAAAAACCTTTACATCAGTTAACATAGCACCTTCTTCGCCGTGACAGGAGCGGGAAAGCTCCGGGAGGCCGAAATGGGCATTCCCTCTCCAGAGATGCCAGGGTGGAAACGATGTGCTGGCCGGAGGAAACCGTATGGACTTGCTGTTGGCCGCAGATATCGGGGGCACCAAAACCAGCCTCAGCCTTGTCAATGCCGAGGATCCCGAGCACAGCCTTTATCATTGCCGCTACGCCAGCCAAGATTTCGTCAGCCTCGCCCCGATGGTGGGAGAGTTTCTGGCCCAGGCTCGGCAGGAGCTGGGTCGAGATCCACAGCCTGCTGCTGCCTGTTTTGCGGTGGCCGGCCCGGTGATGGAGCGAGCAAGGGTACAGACCGCCAAGATCACCAACTTGCCTTGGGATCTGCAGTCAAGCCAATTGGCCGCAGAGCTGGGGATCCCGCGCGTAGCCTTGATCAACGACTTCAGCGCTGTGGGGTATGGCCTGCTTGCCCTGGGCGATCAAGATCTGGACACCTTGCAAGTGGGTGAGCGTCAACCCCGGGCTCCGATTGGCGTGATGGGAGCAGGTACGGGTTTGGGGCAGGCTTACCTCACCTGGGGAGAAGGCGGCTACCAGGTTCATGCCAGCGAGGGAGGGCATGTGGATTTTTCCCCGCGCACCCCTTTAGAGTGGGAGCTTTTGAGGTATTTGCAAAAACGGCACGGGCGTGTCTCCACCGAGCGGGTGGTCTCAGGGCAGGGAATTGTTGCCATCTATCAATTTTTGCGGGATAGTCGGTGGGGGCAAGGGGAAGAACAGTTGCTGGCCCAAATTGAGGCTTGGGAAAAGGGGGCCGAGCCTGTTGACCCGGCAGCCCAAATTGCCAATGCCGCCATGGAAGCACGGGATCCGCTGGCAGTGGAGTGTCTGCGGCTTTTTATCAGCTTGTACGGAGCTGCGGTCGGGAACTTCGCCCTGCAACTGCTGCCTCGCGGGGGCCTGTTCATCGCCGGTGGGATCGCGCCCAAGCTCTTGCGCCTCTTGCACCAAGGAGAGTTTTTGTCCTCGTTTTTGGACAAAGGGCGGATGCGTCCTCTCCTGGAGCAACTGTCGGTGCAGGTGGTGGTGAATGCGCAGGTGGGGTTGAAGGGAGCTGCTCGCTATGCCGCCACCCTTTTGTCTGGCAAGACCACCCAGCCCAGCGGATGATGGCAACGATCCCCATTGATGCTGGAATCATGCTGGACAATCTTGTCCAGCCGTCCCTCGTCGGGATCCTAAACTTCATCCCTTGGCGGATGGGGCAAAATGGGATTGGATCTTTGCCGCATTGTTAGACTTCCCAATAGCGGGCAGCCGCCATCCAACCGATGATCGCCGTCCCTCAGCACAGTTATAGTCACTACCAAGTAGCAATGAAACGTTTCTCTACGTCGTTATTCCTACGCAACGCTGTCGCGAACGCGCCGGCGGCGCGGAGCGCT
>NZ_JANSJH010000012.1:26257-37402 GCF_047462495.1 Synechococcus sp. H55.2
GCGGCGCGGAGCGCTTGGGCACCTCTGGGAGAGGGGTTGGGGGTGAGGGTAGAGGCCCGGAGCGCTTGGGTCGGCGGCAAAGTGTCTTAATCTTGTTTGAAACGACTATAATCCGATGAATCCAATCCTCTGGGCTTTGAGCATAGCTCTGCTGCTGGCCGTGGGTCTGGCAGCCTACCTGTTGACTGCTCGCAAATACGAGTCTCCCGCATCCGTGGCTAAGTCTTACGACGAGTGGACCCGCGACGGGATCCTGGAGTTCTACTGGGGCGAGCATATTCACCTCGGCCACTACGGATCCCCGCCGCGGCGGAAGAACTTCATCCAGGCCAAGCACGACTTTGTCCACGAGATGGTGCGCTGGGGCGGGCTGGATCGGCTGCCGCCGGGGACGACGGTGCTGGATGTAGGTTGCGGCATCGGCGGTAGTTGTCGCATCTTGGCCCGCGACTACGGCTTTGTCGTAACCGGCATCACCATTAGCCCACAGCAGGTGCAGCGGGCCCAAGAGCTCACCCCCCCCGATCTGCCCGTCCGGTTTCAGGTGGCCGATGCCCTCAACCTGCCCTTTCCCGACGCCAGCTTTGATGTGGTCTGGTCCATCGAAGCGGGGCCCCACATGCCGGACAAGGCCCGCTACGCCAGCGAGATGCTGCGGGTGCTCAAGCCGGGAGGCATCTTGGTGGTGGCGGACTGGAACCAGCGGGACGACCGTCAAAAGCCCCTCAACTTTTGGGAGCGGCTGGTGATGCGGCAGTTGTTGGATCAGTGGTCGCACCCCGCTTTTTCCAGCATCGAGGGGTTTGCCGAACAGTTGCAAGCCACCGGGCTGGTGGAAGGGCAGGTGGAAACCGCCGACTGGACGCAAGAAACCCTTCCTTCTTGGCTGGATTCCATCTGGCAGGGCATTGTCCGTCCCGAGGGCTTGCTGAAGTTTGGCTTGGTAGGCTTGATTAAGTCGCTGCGGGAGGTGCCCACCTTCTTGCTCATGCGCCTGGCCTTCGGCACCGGCCTCTGCCGCTTTGGCATGTTCCGGGCGGTGCGGGCCGCCACGCCGGCAAACTCCGCCTCCCCAGAAGTAGTTGGCCACAGCACCCAATAAGAGACAATGACGATCCTTGCTCCCCCTCCGGATACCCTGGACGCCCTCTACGACGTGATCATCGTCGGCGGCGGCATTGCGGGCCTGACTCTAGCTTGTGCCCTGCAGGGCTCCGGCCTGCGCTTGGCCCTCATCGAGGCCCAGTCGGCTGAGGCAGTCAGGCAGCGCCCCTTGGCCTATGCCCTTTCGCCGCTGTCGATCCGCATCTTTCGGGCCATCGGGGTGTGGGAGGCGCTGGCTCCCCACATCACGCCCTTTGCCCAGGTGATTCTGACCGACGCCAACGCTCCCCAGCGGGTGACATTTAGGCCGGAGGATGTGGGGGAAACGGCGGTTTTCTACTGCGGCGAACATGCTCGGCTGCAGCAGGTGCTCCAGGAGCAAGTAGCCGCCGATCCCAAGATCACCTGCTACTACGAAGCCAGGGTGGAGAGGGTAACCTACGGGAAGGTTGCCGCCGAGGTAGAGCTGGAAATGACACAGGGCCGGCGCCGACTGGCCGCCGCTCTGGTGGTGGCTGCCGACGGCCTGCGCTCTCCCGTGCGGCAGCGGGCAGGGATCCCTAGCGACGGCTGGGACTACTGGCAGTCGTGTATCACCGCCCTGGTGGCCCCTGCCCAAGACCACCAAAACATCGCCTACGAACGCTTCTGGCCTGCTGGCCCCTTCGCCATCCTGCCCCTGCCCGGCAATCGCTGCCAGGTGGTCTGGATCCTGCCCCACGAGCAGGCCAAAGCCACGCTGGCCCTTTCTCAGGCCGACTTCTTGGCCGAGATGCAGCGCTACTACGGCGTCCAGGGCGGCTGCCTCACCTTGCTGAACCCGCCCCAAGTCTTCCCGGCCCGTCTGCGCCAGAGCCGCCGCTACTATCAGCACCGCTTGGCGTTGGTGGGAGATGCTGCTCACCACTGCCATCCGGTGGCCGGCCAAGGGCTGAACCTCGGCATCCGCGATGCCGCTGCCTTGGCCCAGGTGCTGTTGGCTGCTTGGCAACGGCACGAGGATCTGGGAGATGTCAAAGTCCTGCGCCGCTACGGTCGCCGTCGCCGTTGGGAAAACTGGCTGGTGCTGCTCTTCACGGATCTACTCACCCGCACCTTCTCCAACTCCTACTGGCCCCTGGTGGTCATGCGGCGCTGGATCCTGAGCGGGATGATGGCCTTTCCGCCCCTGCGCTGCTTTTTGCTGCGCCTGATGACTGGCTTGTGGGGAAGCCCTCCCTACAGCCCCAGTTCCTCCTTGGCCTTCTGAGCTGCCCAAAGCACCTCCGCATCGGCGGCCTGGGACCAGTCGGGATCGGCGATCTCGGCGTAGAACCTGGGGTCGTAGGAGCGGGTTTGCACCACCACCGGCATGGGCACGGCATGGCCGAGGATCAGGGCCTGCTGTTTGGAATCCAGCTTGGCCAGCACTGTTTTCAAGTTCTGGCTGCCGGCTACCCCTGTGAACACGGCCTCGATATCTTGGTCGTCGTTGAGGAGGGCCGTGATGCGGGTGCCCAACTGCGACATCACCTCGCTGTCGATACTGGAAGGGCGCTGATCCACCACCAGCAGCGTGACAAAGTACTTGCGCATCTCGCGGGCAATAGTGCCGAAAATGGTCTGCTTGGCCGCCCGCGGATCCAGAAAGCGGTGCGCTTCCTCGATGGTGATGCACAGTTGCCGGGGCCGGTCGAGGGGATTTTTGGACTGCAGGTACCGCTCTGTCTGCTGCACATAGGCCTGGTGGATGCGGCGGGTGATGACGTTGGCTGCCAACATGTAGGAGAGCAGGTTGGACTGGGATCCGAACTCGATGACCACGTGGATGCCGCGGCTGAGGGCCTCCAAGATCTCGCCGATGTAGTTGTGGGGCAAGCTGTTGCGGATGTACTTGAGGTCGTCGAGGCGGGTGAGCTTGCGCTGCAGGGCCAGGATCGAGGCCTTGTTGCCCATCTTCTGTTCGCAAAACTCTTGAACCTCGGCGTTGGAGAGGCTCAAGAGCCGGCTGATCCAGTCGCGGCCAAACTCGTTGCGCAGGATAATGGCGTTTTCCAGGCTGGCCTCCGAGAGGTTGAGCTCCTCCGCCAACAGGGCCAGATCTTCCACCTCGATCTGGTTGTAGGCAATAAACAGTTCGCGGGCATCCCGCACCCCTCGCCGCCGGGTGGAATCGGGATCCAAGGTATAGATTTGTACCTGGCCGGGGAAGAGCTGCCGCAGCCCCTTGACAGTGGTGGCCTGCCTATCCTCGCTGGCCGCCTCCCAGCCGTACTCGGAGTGCATATCAAAAATTAGGTTCACCGCCGCCCGTTTGCGGATGATGCCCGCCAGGAGCAGGCGGGCCAGAAAGGATTTGCCGGTACCGGACTTGCCGAAGATGCCGTTGCTGCGCTCCACCCAGCGATCCAAATCCAGGCAAATGGGCACCGCCATGTCCAAGGGCTGACCGATGGCGAAGTTGCGCCGAGTTGGGTCCTCTTCCCAGCCAAAGACGGTGCGAAAGTCCAGCTCCCGCGCCTCGTACACTTGGGAAAAATGGGCCGGCACCGTTTTCACCGGCAACAGCTCCATCGCCTCAGCACCAGGAAGGGCTGGGCCGCCATCTTCTGGCCGCTTGGGATCAATGAGGGGGTACAGCCTTTCCCCTTCCGTCTGCCGCGGCACCAACATCAGCATCGGCGTGAGGGCGATAACCCCGTAGGTGCCGGTACCTGCCAGCACCTCCTGCAGCAGGGTCTCTTCCGGGCGGGGGGGGTTGACCAGGATCTGGGGGTTGCTGGTTGCTAACGTAACGTCGGTGAGCAGACCGAAGAAGCGGTGGCGCTCCCCTTGAATCACCACAAACTTGCCCACCCGCAGGTCTTCTACCGAAACACCGGGGTTGAGGCGAGCTTCCAAGCCCCGACTCAGGGATCCCTGAATCACCGTGGCCAAAGGTTGGGAAGCGGTCATGGCGGTGAGACTAGTTCTGGGCACGGGCGCTGGTGCGGGGGGCGCCATCCTGCACGATCCAGGTGCGGACGATCTCCACCTCCTCCGGCGTCCAAAAGCCCAGACGGGAGAGGGGCAGCCCGCGGGCCTGGATGTAGGCGATCTCCGGGGATCCGCCGCGGGCCTGAGAGCGGTTGGGATTGTTGGCGTTGAGAATAGTGGCGTGGCGGCGCGTCCAGCGGGGATCGATCAACTCGCTCTTGGGATCCCCTGGCTTGACGTAGGCCAGAACCGCCTCGTAGCTATCCAGCAACTGGGTGCGCTGTCGCCCCGCCGGCTGGTGACAGCCGACACAACTGGCCTCCAGCAGCGGTTTGATGTCCCGCTCGTAGGTAAACTGCGGCTCGGTGCGAAAGCGCAGTTGGATGGCCTGCTCCAGCGGCAGCCCCTCTTGGGGGGCAATCGTAAGGGTGTAGTCGGTGCTGAAGCGCAAGGGATCTCGAGGCTTAAGCAACAACTCGTCTCCCTGCACGTCGAAAATGACCGCTGCCGGCGGCTCCAACTGAACCGCCAGCCGTTGTAGATTGGGATCCAGCGGTCGATCGAATTGCAGCCGAATGACTCCATCTATCAAAACATCCTGCTGTTCAGGGGCAGGTTGAGAAGAGACCCACTGTAAAGACGCATTCGACTGGGACCAAACCCACGGATGAGACCCGCTGATAAAGAACATTGCTGCCAACAACAACAGCCCCGCCCAAGTTCGCCACCGTCCCCAGTGGCGAAAGATATTCTGTACGGTCGGAGTGTTCATTGCCGCAGACCCAATTCTACTGTTGTCAGAATAGCGAACTTAATCCATGCTTCAGCCGTTGATGAGATACAGATCGTCAGGGATCCCCAGCGGATCATGAGGATCCCTTGTCTGGTAGAGTAGACGAACAATGAACGCCGGAGCAAAAAGAAGAGGCTGCTGCTCCCAAAGGCTGAAAATCATATTGAGGGCTTCACCCAAGCTGATAGGAGATCACCAGCAGGGAGAAGCAGTACAGGGAGACAGCCAATCAGTTGACGCGCTCCAGCTTGATGTTGTGGTGGCCCAACTTGATCTCGAACTCATCTCCGGGCTTGAGGCCCATCTTCTTGGTGTAGGCAGCTCCAATTAGGAGATTGCCATTCTTATGAACCGAAACCCGGAAGGTAGGAGCGCGGCCACGAGATCCATTTTCGTCACTGGCACCGAGATCCACGCCAACAGCCTTCAGCAGGGCATTGTTAAACTGCATCAGATTCACTCGCTCCTGACCATTCTTGGTGTAGGTGACATAGCCACAGGCGCGAGCTTTTTCCTTGCGATCCGCATTTCCCATTGAAGTTACTTTGTCGAGGAGCTCTTGGCCAGTGAGTGGTTTTGGTTTACTGGTTGTAGCCATATCAAGGTGGTTTTAAGGACAACAGTTAGTGTAGCCAGAAACAAACAGCGATTGCAATAGAGGTTCCTCCAATTCCTCTTTACCTTCCTATTAGAGAGAATAGGTTCGGCGGCTGCAATGGGATTGAAGGGTGATTGCGCAAAACAGTAGTGGAGAATTTTCTCTAGAGGCCAGAACCTGTGGGGGAGACTTTCGCGGAAGGGACAGGCCCTCAGGGCCAAGGGCATATAAAAGTGTCTTTGAGTGTCTCTAGACGCTGGATCCCCGCTGCGGCACCGGAGTTGAGCAAAAGCAGGGAAACTGGAAACAAGGCTGTTTGAGTGTCACTCGATATGGATCTCTTTTGGTCGGGACGGCGTCTTCTGGTTGGGGTGAGCGGGGGGATTGCTGCCTACAAAACGGCGGTTTTGGTATCTGCTCTGGCCCAGCAGGGGGCAGAGGTGAGGGTGGTTTTGACGAAAGCTGCAGAACAGTTTATCTCCCCGCTGACATTTGCCACCGTGTCTCGCCAGCCAGCTTTCACGGATGCCGAGTTTTGGCAAGCCACGCGGGGACGGCCGCTGCACATCGAGCTGGGGGAATGGGCCGAGGCTCTTCTGATTGCGCCGCTTTCGGCCAACACCTTGGGCAAGGTGGCCCAGGGGCTGGCGGACAATTTGCTCACCAATGTGGTTTTGGCTTGCCACTGTCCGGTGGCCCTGGCGCCGGCCATGAATACCCACATGTGGAAGGCTGAAGCGGTGGCCGAGAATTGGCAGCGGCTGCAACGGGATCCCCGCTTCTGGGCCTTGCCCACTGCCAGGGGCCGCCTGGCCTGTGATGCGGTGGGGGAAGGGCGTATGTTGGAGCCAGAGGCGCTGCAGGAGTATGTGCGGGCTCTGCTCTGGACAGGGGGGAAAAAAGACTGGCAAGGGAAGCGGGTGTTGGTGACGGCAGGAGGCACCCGCGAGCCCATCGACGCGGTGCGCTTTATCGGCAACCCTGCCAGTGGGCGGATGGGGGTGGCGCTGGCGGTGGCAGCCGCCTGTCGGGGGGCCGAAGTCACGCTGGTGCATGGGCCGCTGGGGATCCCCTTTGATCCAGCACCCTTCGCCATTCGGGCCATGCCGGTGGAGACGGCAGCCCAACTGGAGCAGGTTTTGCAGGCGGAGTTTCCCCAGGTGGATCTTTTGTGGATGGCTGCCGCTGTGGGGGATGTGCGCCCCGCCCAGGTTTACGCGGGGAAACTGCCAAAAGGCGATCTGCCCCCCATGCTGCCCTTGGAGCCTGTCCCTGACCTGGTGGCAGCCCTGGCCCGCCACCGACGTCCCGGTCAGCTTCTTATCGGCTTTGCCGCCCAGAGCGGGGATCCCCTCCCCTCAGCCAAGGAGAAGCTGCAGCAGAAAGGGCTGGACGCCATTGTGGCCAATCCCATCGACCAGCCGGAGAGCGGCTTTGGCAGCAGCCACAACCAAGGCTACTGGATCCCGCGGCAGGGCAGCCCAGAACGGCTGCCTTGGACAACCAAGGCCACCCTGGCCCACCGGCTGCTGGATCTGGCCCTGCAGCTGGAGCCGAGCTGACCCCGAGGCCTCACTGTTTTGGCTTCGTATCTCGGCTGCGAGGGTAACGGTTCTCCCGGCGATCGGACCAAAATCAGGCCAAAATCAGGTACCTTTGAGGCTAAGCGCAGAGGGATCCGATGGCGATCATCGTTTTGAAAGCCTGGTATTTGGATTCGGTGTTGTCTGCCTCCCAAGTTCAACAGAGGGCTCCCGATCTGCGCCTAAGCCGTACCGGCCTCTTGAAAACGGCGATGCGAGCCGATTTCCTCGACGATGTGGAGCAGGTGAAGGCTTCTGTCTGGTGGCAGCGCTACTTGGAAGGGGAGCTGGTGGAGTTTTACATCGAGGGCAGCGGCGCCTACAGCATCTCCAACCTCGATTTGATCAGCCGCGAGATCTACTTTAATAAGCGGGCCACCCTGAACATGACGGAGCCGGTCATCTACTTTTGTGGCCAAGCGGATTACCCCGACTCCAGCGCCACGCTGCACCAGGCGTTGCAGGCGGTGGTGGAGACCATTAACCGCCATCACCAACCGGTTCTTCCGCTGCAACTGCAGGGATCCCTGCCCAGCGAAAGCGAGACACCTCTAATCGACGCGGCCCTGATTCGCAAGCTCAAGCACGCGCTGCTGGTGGTGGCCGATGTCACCCCGGTGCAGGTGAATGGCCGAGGACGGCCTCTGCCCAGTCCCCAGGTCTGTTTGGAGTTGGGCTATGCCCTGCAAGCGAAGCGCCCCGAGCAATTGCTGCTGGTACAACTGCCCCGCGACGACATCGAGGGATCCTTTCCTTTCGAGGTGGAGGGCAGCAGTTTTTTGAAAATTGCCGATCCGCAGCGCCTGTCGGATCAATTGGGAGCCGAGATCGCCCGGCAGTTGCAGCGCAACCGGGTTATCTCCCTCTAGCCAGACGCACCTATCCAACTGCCCCTCGCAGCCGTTAGACTCTTGGAGATGGCCCCATCGGTGGGGGTACTGCTCTCCAAAACCCAAACGGCATCTATTGGCGCTCCCTTTTTGTGCAACCATGACTCTGGCTAATGCAAATTCTCTGGGTTCTCCGGATCGCTCTGCAGCAGGTTGGCAGAGAGGTTTGAACGGCCTGATGTTCCTGCTGCTGGCGGGAGTTCCTCTATCTTGGGTGGGGCACTTCCGAGGCTGGGATCCCAATCTGGTCTTCCTCTGTGCCGCCTTGGCGGTGGTGGCCTTGGCCAAGTTTATGGGTCAAGCCACCGAGGAGATTGCCGCCTTGACCGGGCCGACCATAGGGGGGTTGATCAACGCCACTTTTGGCAATGCGGCAGAATTGATCATCGGCTTGGTGGCGCTGCGGGCGGGGCTGGTGGAGGTGGTGAAAGCCTCGATCACCGGCTCGATCATCAGCAACCTGCTGCTGGTGGCCGGGCTGGCCATGTTTTTGGGCGGCATTAAGTTTCGCGAGCAGAGCTTTCGGCCCGAAGTGGCTCGCATGAATGCCTCGGTGATGAACCTGGCGGTGGTGGCCTTGATCTTGCCCAGTGTGGTCACCTATGCCGATGCCAACTTGGGAGCGCTCTCCATCCAAGAGCTGTCCACGGCGGTGGCTCTGGTGCTGATCGGGGTTTACGGCCTCACCTTGCTGTTTTCCCTCAAAACCCACAGTTACCTCTACGCTCTTCACGAGGCCGCAGCCGCAGAGAATGAGGCGGCCAATCGCCTGGCCCCCAATCCGGTTTTGCAGGCGGAGGGCTCCATTCCCCAAGTGTTGACGGCCCCGCCCGAGCAGCCTGGGCTATGGCCTTGGGTGTTGGCCCTTTTGGGGTTGACGGTGTTGGTGGCACTGGAGTCGGAACTGTTGGTGAGCACCTTGGAGCACACTCTGGAGCATTGGCACATTACCTCGCTGTTTATGGGGGTGATCTTGCTGCCGATCATCGGCAATGCGGCCGAACATGCGACGGCAATTACGGTGGCCATGAAAGACAAGATGGATCTCTCCTTCTCAGTATCTCTGGGCTCGACGATGCAAATTGCCCTGTTCGTGGCGCCCCTGCTGGTCCTGGCCGGTGACCTGCTGGGCCAGCCGATGAACTTTAACTTCGGCATGGTGGAGCTGGTGGCGATCGCCGTCTCGGTGTTGCTGGTCAACTCCGTCAGCAGCGACGGGCGCTCCAACTGGCTGGAGGGGCTGTTGCTCTTGGCCACCTATGCCATTCTCGGCATTGCTTTCTTCTTCTTAGATTGATGGAAGAACTTTAGCATCGGCTCATGCCGCACAATCTGCAAGCTTCAAGTAGATCGAGGCGGGGAACAGCGGGATCCCTGCTTTGGCCGCTCCTTTTTTTCGGCACTTCCCTCGCCCTATCCCCGGCCATCGAGCCGGCATGGGGTCAGGAAACTTCTCAAAACAACGGCACCGCCTCCAACCTGCCTTTGCTCAACCGCTTGGATGCCCTGGAAGAGCTGCGGCAGGCGCTCAGCCTGCCCACCACCTCCATCCAAACGGAGGCCGTGACGCTGGATGGGCGGCGGCTGTTTTTGGTCGCCGCGCTGCAGGGGGATCCCGGCAGCGTGCCGCCGGTGTCGCAGCGGGCCCGCTCCATCGAACAAACCCTGCGCCAGTTGGCCCAGTCGGGCCTTGACCCGGAAACACTGCGGGTGGAGGTCGTCCTCGACAGCCAAACCAATCAGCCGGTGATCCGGGTGAATGGACGCCATTTGATGACCATCACCTCTCTGGATGCTCAGCTTCAGGGCAGCCAGCCGATGGATTGGGCCGAACAGGTGGCGGGCATTGTCGAGGAGGCCCTGCGCACCTGGCAGCGGGAGCGACAGCCCCAGTTTTTGCGCCGCCAAGCCCTGATAGCCCTCGCCATTCTGGCAGCAGCGGCAAGCCTGAGCCGGCTTTGTCAACGAGAACGACGACGGCTGCAGCAAAAACGCGATGCCCTGCAGGCGGAGTACCAGGCCATCCAAGCAGAGGTGCAGGAGCGCCTCCAGGGGGAGCCGGGCGAGGATCCCGTCTTGGTCGAACAACAGGCAGGGCGCAAACGGCAGGCATCCTATTTGGAGCTGCACATTCGTCTGCTGCGCCTGGTGCAGGTTGGCCTGTGGACGGGCGGCGTTGGGGTGAGTTTGGGCCTTTTCCCCCAAACACGACCCTTGCAAACGTTTCTCCTGGTCTCGCTGCGCGGCCCTCTGCTGCGCTTGGCAGGGGTGGGCCTGGCGACTTATGGCAGTGTTTGGCTGAGCAGCCTGCTGCTGGACGGCCTCTTCGCCGCCTTGCGCCAGGAGCAGTGGCAAAATGCCCCCACCTATCGCCTCAGCAAACGCCTCAGCACCTTTGCCGGTGTCTCCAAAGGAGTGACAGCCACCGCGCTGGTTTTGCTGGGATCCCTGGTCGGCTTGGCCTCGGTGGGGGTGAATATCGGCCCTTTGGTGGCCAGCCTGGGCTTCATCGGGCTGGGGATTTCCCTGGCTGCCCAGGATTTGATCAAAGACGTGATCAACGGGCTGTTGATTTTGCTGGAAGACCAATTTGCCGAAGGAGATGTGATCGTGGTGGATGGGCGGGGCGGCCTGGTGGAACATATGGATCTGCGGCTAACCCAGTTGCGCAACACCGAAGGCAGCCTGATCTCCATTCCCAACAGCGCCATTCGGGTGGTGGAGAACCTCTCCAACGGCTGGTCGCGGGTGGATTTGGGGATCGTGATCGCCTACGAAAACGACCTGGAACAGGCCATCCGCATCACCGAGCAGGTGGCGCTCCAGATGTACCGGGAGCCGGCTTGGCGGGACAAAATCCTCGAGCCCCCCGAGATGCACGGCGTCGATGACCTGGGGGAGCGGGGGATCACCCTGCGCATCTGGATCAAAGTGCAGCCCCTACAGCAGTGGCGGGTGGCGCGGGAATATCGCCGTCGCCTCAAGCATGCCTTCGACCAAGCCGGGATCCGGATTCCGTTTCCGCAGCAAACCCTCTGGTTCCACAGCCCCTTGGAGATGCGCATCCAGGGCCTCAGCCCAGAGGAGACCCACCGCCTGCTGCGCCTGATGGAGTCGCGGCTGGAGGCCCGTCCGCGGGAAAGGGATCTTGATCCAGAAGACCTCACAGACCAGGTTCCTGCCGAGGGTCTTCATCGCCCTTAGCCGCCCGGCTGGCCTGCA
>NZ_JANSJH010000012.1:37502-40415 GCF_047462495.1 Synechococcus sp. H55.2
AGCTACTCGTCGCCGATGATTTCCGGCTCAGTCAGTTCATCCGACATCTCGATGACGGCGCGGCGGATGGGCTTCATCCAGCCATCTTCCAGATCGTCGGGATCGTCGTAGCGACGGCGCTTGGCCCGGTTGGCCACCTGTACTGTGATGCGGTAGCGATTTTTGGAGGCGTTGATCAGAGCCTCTACCCGACGCATCAGCTCGTCGTTGTCGATAGCCAGTTGATGCTTGCGTGGGGCCATCATCGCAGTTTTAACCTTGGCATCTATTGTTACAGGGGATCCTGATTTTAGCAGAGAACCGGCCAATCCTTCCCTTGCTCAGCGCCCGACCGACTTACGCACTGCGATCAAGCTGCTGCCGGTGCCCAGAAAAACCCCCATCCCCAACAGCAGCAGCGGCAAGAACCAAAACTCCAGTTGGCCGGGATCCGCCTGCATCACCTTGAGAAAGGGCAAGGCGATCAACCGCTCCAGCACCTCCTGCAGCAACTGTCGGGATCCCAGAACCAAGCCCCAAGCCCCTAGCGCGCTGATCACCCCGAACAGGCAGCCCTGCAAAATAAAGGGCAAGTAAATCCAAGCTGCCGTTGCCCCCACCAGTTGCATCACCTCGATCTCCCGCCGCCGCGCCATGACGATCAGCCGAATGGTGGTGGTGATCACAGCCACCGCCGTCAGGGCCAACACCCCGGTGATGCCCAGGGATCCCAGCCGCAGCATCTCCTGAATTTGGGCCAGTTGTTCCACGATGCGGCTGCCGTAGTACACCTCGTCTACCCCTTCCAATTGGCGAATCTGTGCCGCCACCTCCCCCAGGGCTTCGGCGGAATCCGCCTTGACCCGCAGGGCATCCACCAAAGGGTTCTCCCCCAACTGGGTTTCCATCGCCGCCTCATCCTGGATCCCCATCTCGATGAGGAGGGTGCGCCAAGCTTGGTCTTTGGTGATGACCTTCACCGCCACCACGTGGGGCAATTGGGCGACCTGGGGCTGCAACTCCACCCCTTGGCGTTCCGGCTCCAGATAGACGGAGATCTCCAGTTGCTCCCCCAGGGATCGCACCGTCGCATCCACCCCCCAAGACAGCTCCACGCCGATCCCCACCAAAAACAGCAACACCAGCAGGGTGCTCACCGCCGCCCAGTTCAGCCAGCCTCCCCGCCGCAACCCCAAAAAAGTCTCTTGCAGGAGATAGCGAATCTTGTTGAGAAATCGGGAGAGAGATTGCATGCTGTTTACCGCCCAACACTGCCAGTAAACCCAATCTTCGGGATTCCCGCCCTATGCAGCGCCTCAGCGCAGATCATACAGGCGTCCTCCTTCCATGCGCACCACCCGGTGGCCGGCCCGCTCCACCAGATGGGGGTCGTGGCTGGTCATGATGACAGTCACCCCAAAAGAATTGAGCCGCTCCAAAATCTGGAGAACCAAGAGCGAGTTTTCCGGATCCAGGTTCCCCGTCGGCTCGTCTGCCAGCAGCAGCACCGGCATGTTAACAATGGCACGGGCCAGGCTGAGGCGCTGCTGTTCTCCTCCCGAAAGCTCATGGGGAAAGCGATCCCGCTTTTCGGTCAGCCCCACCATCTTCAAAGTCGGCCCGATGCGGCGGCGGATTTCGGCGGGGGACAGCCCTTGGGCGCGCAGCACAAAGGCCACATTTTCCGCCAGGGTGCGGTTGGCCAACAGGCGATAGTCTTGAAAGACCACCCCCAAGCGCCGCCGCAGCATCGCCAGCGGACGGGGTGGAATGCGGTAGGGCCGCCGCCCTTCCGAAGAACATAGGCACACCTGATCCACCACAACCGTGCCCTCGGTGGCCTGTTCGTCCCCGTAGAGCAGTCGCAAGAGGGTGGACTTGCCCGCTCCCGACACGCCGGTAACAAACACGAACTCGCCGCGGCGCACCTCCAGGTTCACATCCTGAAAAATCAAGTTGCCGTTGGGGAAGACCTTGCTCACGCCCCGCAGGGACACCATGCTGGCTGGGGCCTGCAAAGATCCCGGCTGGGTGCTGCTGTACAAGCTCAAGGGGGCCAGATGAGGAGTGGGAGCTGTACCGGCCCAACGGTGAACGCGAGGGGAATAGCCGATGTGCTGACCAAGCATCATAAGGAAGCGCCTACAAAAGAGGAAGACGAGGAAGCGCCGGCAGGCTAGGGGCGCCAGCGAGAAGCGGGATCCCACAGCACCCGCCAGGCAAACCTGGGCAAAGCCAACATGCGTCGCCAGCGCCAAGGTTCCTGATAGAGACGATACAACCATTCCAGGTGATGGTCACGCCACCAGCGGGGGGCTCGCCGTTTTTGGCCGGCCCAAATGTCGAAGCTGCCCCCCACCCCCATCCAGATGGCCTGGGGCAAGAGGCTGCGCCATCTCTGGATCCACAGCTCCTGGCGCGGGGAGCCCAGCCCCACCCACACCAGTTGCGGCTGGAAGTCCTGGAGAGTGTGCAGCAGGTTTTCTTCCTCGGCAGGGGAGAAGTAGCCGTGGTAGCCCCAAATGGACAGAGAGGGAAAGCAAGCGTGCCAATGTTGAATCGCTGCCCGGTTGACTTCCGGCCTTCCCCCCACCAAGGCCAAGCGCCACCCCCGTTCTGCCGCCAGCGCGATCAGGGCTTCGGCCAGCTCGATCCCCGGCACCCGCTGGACGCGGATCCCCTGCCGCCGCAAAGCCCACACCACCCCCGCCCCATCTGGGATCACCAGCTCTGCTCGTTGTAGCACCTGGGCAAAGGCCGGATCCCGCTGCGCCTGCATGATCATCTCTGGGTTACAAGTAACCACCTGGGCGCCCTGCCTCTCCTGAATACGCGCCTCGATCCAGGTGGCATAGCTCTGTAGACTGGCTTCTGGCAGAGCCAGGTGTAGGTTCACACCCAGAATTGAATGGCTTGCTAACGACACCACCACCG
>NZ_JANSJH010000013.1:0-7600 GCF_047462495.1 Synechococcus sp. H55.2
GTCCGCTCTCCAAAGGCCGACAGGGCAATTGCCGCTTCCCCGCGGCTGACCGGCTCAAAGGGGTTAAAGGTGCGGATGGGGCCGAAGGTGCGCAACACGGTGGAAGCATTCTCCAGGCCGCGATCCGCCACCAGGGGGGCAACCGCCTCCTCAGGGATCTGCGCCGCATCGGTAAAGCCCCAACGCTCCTCCAGCTCTAATCGGGATCCCTTGATTTGGCCGGGAGGCAAATCCAGAGGTGCCTTCATGCGGATCAGCTCTGCCCGCGACAGCAGGCTGTTGGGGCGAAACTCGCGGTTGGTATCGCCGCTAACGATGCCGGCAGCTCCCAGGGCCTGGATGTAGCGAAAGTTGGGATCCTCCTCCGGCACATCCAAAAAGAGGGGGCGCTCGCTGGCGGATCCCAAACGGATTTGGCGGCTGGGCTGGTCGGCGTGAATGGCGTTGTTGGCCAGCACCAACCAGCGGGCAAATTCGCCGCGACGAACGCTGCGCTGCGGCTGAAACTCACTGCCAACAACATCGGCAAAGACCCCCAGCCGATCCAAATCAGAGACAGCACGGGCCACCAGGGATCCGGGCTCCAGATCCGCAAAGCGGCTGCTGACCTGGCTGGGCGGAGGCGTGAAGGAAGCAGGGGGAGTCGCAGGAGCAGAGGGGACAGAGGTAGAGGAGGAGCGGGATCCCGGCAGAGGCGTGGGCGTCTCCGGTTGGTCTCCAGAGGGGAAGGTAGGCAGGCTCACCGGTCGCACCGCTCGTTGCAGCCGTTCTCCCCACTCGGTTCCCTGACAGGCCGACAACAGCCCCAGCAGCAGGACAAAACCAGCGGCCCTGAGCCAGGTGCCGGCTGGAGGCGGCGATCGCCTAGACTGCTTGAACCGATTGAGCTGATGCTGCAATGCTTTCTCCCCCTCTACTGAGCCCATTTGCGGCTGAACTCCTCCAGCACATCCAGTAAGTTCAGCAGGCTTTGCATGGGCAGCAGATCCGCCAGGGGCAGCTCTTTGCGCCCGCCCCCCACTTTCACCGGGATCCCTTGCAGGATCTCTGTAACGGCATTCTCATCCACCTTGCCTGCCATCACCTGGGGGGCCAGTTGTTCTGCCAAGAGGGTGTGCAGGTGGGCATCCCGCAGGTAGAGGTGCCACCGGGCCACATCGATGTAAACTTCCTCGCCAATGGCAGCGGCCAATTGCTCGATCTCTGGGTTGCTGGGCACTTGGGCCATTGCTCAGCTCCATCAGTGGTTGCCCTCTGCCGATCATAACCTGCTCCCACCTCAGGGAGAGCTGGCGGCAGAGCGGCCCGGTAGAGGCAGGGCAAAGTTCTCCTGCAACTGCCGCAGCAGCAACAGGTGCTCCAGCGCCAGGCGATCCCGTTCTGTGCGCAACTGGCTCAGTTGGGACTGAATTTGACGGATATCGGCCTCGTCAGAGTCCCAGTCTTGCAACAGGCGGTAGAGGCGCTCTTGTTGGTTGGCAATCTGCCGGTTCAGGCGGGCCAGGCGGCGGTTGAACTCCCTATCCATTGCTTCTGCCAGCTCGGGATCCGGCAGCAGGGCCAGGTGATCCCAATGGATGCCCAAGTCGGCCAAGGTTGGTGAGGGTGGATCCAACTCCTTAAGGAGGGGGAAATCGGGAAAAGGCGATAGCTCTATCCCGGGAGAGGTCGGTTGGTTTTGGGCGGGGGTGGGAGTGAGACGGGATCCCGGTGAGGGCAGGTTGGTGGGCTCCAGGGCATTGGGATAGGGACGTGAGTCCTGCGGCGCTGCAAAATGGCTGCCACTGGGGTCAGCCTGGGCCGGCAGGGATCCCAGACTGCATAGCCAAAGGCAAACCGCCAGACCGCAAGCTCTGCGAACGGCTTTTTCCACCCTCTACTCCTCAGTCTTTCTCAAGCCTGCTCAGGTCATTCCCGGCCCGTCTCGGCTCCGATCGCGCTGACAGGACGGAGTCCACGGTTGGGCGTTGTCTCAAACAAAATCGAGTAGGCATCTTGCTTTTGCCCCAGCTCGAACAGGTAGTGCTGGGCAACGCGAGCAGAGGCAGGCACGATGGCCACCCGCACCGGCGGATTTTCTAGCGATACCAAGGGCTGAGGATGCGACCAACGCCATCCCGCCCAGCCGGCTCCCGCCAAGGCCACCACAGCGGCTGCCACCCGTCCCCAAGGGGTGCCCCTGCGCCACCGCCAGCCCAGATCGAGCGCCGGCCTTTGGTCCAGCTCCTCGAACACGTGGCTGATCAGCAGCTCTGTCTGGATGGGATCCAAAGTTGGGGCCTTGAGATTGGCCAAACCGGCCTGCAAGGCTGCCAGTTGGCTGTACAGTTGCCGCGCTTGGGGATCGCTGGCCAGCCAGTCTTCCACCTGCCGCGCTTCTTGAGAGGACAACTCCCCATCCAGGTAGGCGCTCAACTGTTCAAAGCGCTCCTCCACCAGCGGCATCTCCTGCTGGGAATCCCTGGGATCGGGGTTGCGGTTGCCGCGAACCATGGTCATTCACCGTTGAGGTAGGGTTTTAGGGTGGATTGTAAGCGGGCGCGGGCGCGGGCAATGCGAGACTTAACGGTGCCCAAAGACACGCCTGTGATCTCGGCAATTTCCTCGTAGGCCATCCCCTGAATTTCCCGCAGCAGGATTGTCTGGCGAAAAACCTGAGGCAGGTCGCGGACGGCCTGGTGCAACTGCTCGTAAAACTCGCAGGTGGTGAGGTGCTCATGGGGGCTGGGGCTCTCGCTGGGCAGCTCCCATTCCATCTCACTGTCTCGCATTGCAATCGGCGCATCCAAAGAAAGAGGCTGCTGCTGCCGCTTGCGCCTGCGCAGCTCGTCATAGAACAGGTTGGTGGCAATCCGCCCCAACCAACTGCGAAATTTCGCCGGCTCCTGCAGCCGCTTTAGGTGGCGGTAGGCCCGGATCCAGACTTCCTGGGCCAGGTCGTGCCGGTCGGGCCAGTCCGGGGCGAGGTGGTAGAGCACCTTGTCCACATGGGCCTGGTGACGACGCATCAGCTCAGCAAAGGCCTCGCGGTGGGGCTGGGATCCCTGCTGACAGAGCAGCACCAGATCCCCATCAGCGAGCTTTTCGGGCCGCGCAGGCACGTTCTTCACCGAGACCGACCAGCGCTGGCCAGTGATGTCGCTGAGGGCAGCATCCATAGGCATCCATAGGTTATTGAACGACGGAGGGATCCCCTCCCAAGCAGAACCTCTGTTTCCTGACGCAACGGGGGAAGTTAGGTTCCCTCTCCCGATCTTGGCTCAAGGGGGCAGGGCGGTGCGAGAACCCTTTGCAGGATAGCCCTTGAGCCGGCGGCTGGGCTACAGTGGGCTTGCGGTACGGTCAACCTCCCTCCGGCATGACTCCTGATGTCTCTGCTGCCCTCCTCTCCGAGCTCAAGGTGGTGCCGACGCTGGCCCAACTCTCGGCAGCGTCCTTGCAATGGCTGGGATCCCAGGTGAAGCTGCGGGATATTGCGGCAGGACAAGCGCTCTTGATGCAGGATGCCTGGGGCAGTGTGGTTTATCTGATCCTCTCTGGCTGGGCCAAAGTGCGGCGGCCTGTGCGGATCGGCACAACAGAAGGGATACAAAGCAGCGCCCAAACCCTAGCTTTGCTCGGGCCGGGCGCTTGGGTGGGGGAAATGGCGGTACTGGACGAGGCCCCCCGCTCGCGGGATGTGCTGGCCCTGACCCCGGTGCGGGCTGTCGGGATCCCGGCGGCCACCTTCAAGGCGCTGATGCTGCAGGAGCCGCACCTGTGTTACCAGCTAGCCCGCAGCCTCTCCCGCCGCCTACGCCTGGCCAATTTGCAGGCCGATCTGGATCGACAAAGCCCCCCGCTGCGGGTGGTACATGCGCTGGTGCAACTGGCAGAGGCCTTTGGCGAGAAGACCGCCCAGGGAATGCGCATTGTTTACCCTCCCCTCCAGGATTTGGCCGATATCAGCCAGGTCAGCCGAGAGGCAGCGGCGGCGGTGCTGGGCCGTCTGCAGCAGCAGGGGGTGATTCAGGTGTTGCCGGAGCAACAGTCTCTGCTGCTGGTGCAGTACGCCAAACTGGTAGAGGCCAGCCGTCTGCTTTAGGTGCTGTCAGATCCTGCTTTGGAGACTGCCCATGCGCCCCCAGCCCATCCCGCCCCGGCCCGGACAAGAATCCGTCTGGGACTACCCGCGCCCGCCCCGCTTGGAGCCCACCGCTGAGCGGGTGGAAGTTCTCTTCAACGGCGAGCTCATCGCCCACAGCTGCCGCTGCTACCGTATCCTGGAAACCAGCCACCCGCCCACCTACTACATTCCCCCCAGCGACGTGCGGCTGGAGTATCTCCGCCCCAGCGCCCGCACCTCCTTCTGCGAGTTCAAAGGAACTGCCCGCTACTGGACGATCCAGGTCGGCTCCCAAGTGGCCGTGGATGCCGCCTGGAGCTATTCGGATCCCAGCCCAGAGTTTTGGCCCATCCGCGACTACCTTGCTTTTTATGCGGGCCGCGTGCAGGAGTGCCGGGTGGATGGAGAGCGAGTTCGGCCCCAGCCGGGAGATTTCTACGGCGGCTGGATTACCTCCAAGGTCGTAGGCCCCTTCAAGGGGGAGCCGGGGAGCTGGGACTGGTAGGTTCTAAGCAAGAGGGGATCCCTTTTGCTGAGGAAAAGACTACAGTTAAGTCGAGGCGGGTTCAGGGATCCGACGCGATTAGGAGAGCCGACAACAGCCATGACGGTGCGAGTGCCCCTCGACTACTACCGAGTTTTGATGCTGTCGCCACGGGCGGACGAGCATCAGATCGAGCAGGCCTACCGGGAGCGGCTCGATCCCAAACCGGGCGAGCGCTCTTGGCTGCTGGGGTTTTCGCCGCAGGCCGTGGCAGCTCGCGCTCAGCTTATCCAAGAGGCAGCCTCGGTGTTGCTTAACCCAGAGGCGCGACGAAACTACGACGAACACCTCATGCCGGCGGATCCCACCCTGACGGTGGAAGAGACCCTCTTGCCAGGCGTGCTGTGTTTGTATTGCGAAGCCGGAGACTACCAAGCGGCTTTGGATTTGGCTCAACAGATGTTGGAGCAGGGCCACCCTGCCCGTTCTGATGCCATTTTGGCGCGGGCCATCGCCCGTTTGGAGCTGGGCCGGGAAGCCTGGCAGCAGGGATCCTACGAAGAGGCGGCGCGTTCTTTGCAGGCGGGCCTGGCCGAGCTGGAGGAGTACCAGGCCTTTCCGCAGATGCAAGCAGAGTTCCGCCTTGATCTGGGCAAGCTGCGCCCTTACCGCATTTTGCAACTCCTCAGCCACGAGGCCAATGTTTTCTCCCGAACTGGCCAAGAGGCTGCCGATGCGAACGGGGAGCGACAGCAGGGACTGGCTCTCCTCAAAGCCATGCTGGACGAACGGGGCGGCATCGAGGGGATGGGTCAAGATGGCTCTGGCCTCAGCACCGAGGATTTCCTGCGCTTCATCCAGCGGGTACGTCGCCACCTCACCCTCAAAGAACAGCAGGAGTTGTTTGAGCGGGAGGCTGAGCGTCCCTCGATGGTGGCCGCCTACTTGGCCGTGCAGGTATTGCTGGCAGCAGGGTATCTGGAAAATCGTCCGGCCCTGGTGCGGCGTGCCCGCGGTTACCTGGTTCGCTTGGCGCAACGACAGGATGTGCATCTGGAGCAGGCCATCTGCAGTCTCTTGCTGGGACAAACCGAAGAGGCGCTCGAACATCTGCGCTCCACCCAAGAAGCAGAGGCCTTGCAGTTTATCGAAGAACACTCCGCCGGCTCCCCCGACCATCTGCCGGGTCTGTGCCGCTTCACAGAAAGGTGGTTTCAAGAGGAGGTGTTCCCAGAGTTTCGTGGCCTGGAAACTGCCCAAGCGACTTTGCAAGCCTACTTCGACAACCCCCAAGTCCAAGCCTACCTGGACGAGATGCCCAGCCGCGAAGACCCGCCGGCAGGGATGCTATCTCCGCGAGCCCCCTATCCCCCCCCTCATTTGCCGGCTATGGTGGGTGGCCCGCGACTGCTTGAGCAGACTCAAGAATGGCCTCGCCCACCCTCCCCCTTGCAAGGGGGAGGAACCATGCCCGAACCCCCGCGCCTCTCGGATTTGCCCTCTTACCGGGGCACCCCTAGGCCGGGTGTCTCTGCCCTTGCGGATCCCGCCAGCGGGACGGAGTCCTTTGAGGGGCTCCCTGCTCAGAACCCAGGTTTGCAGGATGGGGAACGTTACCGCCGCAGCCGCCTGGGATCCCGCCGTGGCCGGAGCGAGCGCCCTGCCCTTCCCGCCGGCATTCGTTTGGCCGGGGTGGTTGGTGTCGGCATCCTCTCCCTGCTGATCATCTGGCAAATGCTGCGGGGCCTGTTCACGCCACCGCCGGCGCCACCGCTGGAGCAGCCCCAGGTGCAAGTTGAGCAGCCGCCGGTTGCCCTCAGCCGTCCTGATCAGGCAGAGCCCACTCCTGAACCTGAGCCCACCGGCCCTCTGGCCGAGTGGCAAGGAGTCCAACAGGTGCGGGTGATCTCCAACGATGGCATCAACATCCGCCAGCAGCCCAGCCTGAGGGGAGCCATTGTCGGGACAGCCCCCCGCCAAGCTCTGCTGCGGGTGGTAGAAGTGCAAGCCGGCGAAGGACAGGTGCCCGTCTGGTTGCGCGTCGAGCGAGATGGGGCTCCGGGGGGATGGGTCGCTGCCCAATCCGGCTCAACCCGTTTGGTGGAACGGCCCTGAGCTGTCGGCTTTTGCTCTCTTGTTCAGGGGTTCGGTGGCCTATCAGCCCTTTGAGATGGGCAGGGGCGTGAAGATGTGTCCTTCTTGCAGGCTGCCGAAGCTGTGGCAGCGCTCGGATCCCCAGCGAAAGCCGTAGAGGGCGATGTAGGCGCACATCAGGGCATCGATTTGGTCTTCGTAGTTTTTGAGTTGGCGGCCCCTAAGGGATCCCACCTCCACCTGGAGCAGGGTTTCGTGGCCGCGCAGGGCAGGGTCGGCGTTGGTCAGGGAGCGCAGGTGCTGCCGGTAAAGTTGCCAAGCTTGTTCCCGTTCCGGCCAACTGCGTCGAGGGCGGGCCTTGTATTTCAGGGTGCGGCGGAGGCCGAAGAGGCTCACCATGGCGCTGTGGGGGAAGACTTCGGTGATCTGGCGGGCCAAGGATCCCCGCTCGATGCTGGCCTGCTCCCGAAAGCCATGGCGGGAGAGGGCTTGCACCAGGGCTTCCCCTCGCACTTGGCCGTTTTTTTCTAAGAGCCGGCGGTTGGCGGGGTGGGCGCCGGCGGCGTAGGCGCGAAACAGCTGGTTCAGCTCGGCTTCGGCCCGCCGCTGGCCGCTGAGGTTGGGGACGCGCAAGGGGGCGTCCACCGCCACCAGGCAGGGATCCCCTCCGGCTTGGGCTTGGATGTAGTCCACAATTTCCGGGTCGGTTTGCAGGATGCGACTGTCCAGCAGGCGGCCCGTCAGGTTCTGGACTTTGGCATCCCCCATTTCGACCTGCAACGTCGCCACCCCAGAGGGGTTGCGGTTTGACCAGGCCAGGTCTAGGCCAATACAGATTAACCGAGCCATACCGCTTTCCCCTTTTCCACACGCTCGATCGAGGATTCCCTCACCCCCAGCCCCTCTCCCTCAGGGAG
>NZ_JANSJH010000013.1:7700-25287 GCF_047462495.1 Synechococcus sp. H55.2
TCCCTCACCCCCAGCCCCTCTCCCTCAGGGAGAGGGGAGTAGGGTTCCCTCGCTGTTCGACTGCCAGTAGCGCCCTCGCACGGCCTCTATCCAATTTGGAACCGTCCTCTAACATCCACCTCAAAACCTAAGAAGGGATCCCGCTAAGGGGGATCCCGAAAGATCTATCCTATTCAGGGCAGTGGACTACGAACCGGCGAGGCAGTAGGTTTTCTGATGAGTGGAGAAACCTCACCCTGCCCTCGCCAGAGGATTAGTAGTCGTAGTCACCCATGCCGCTGCCGCTGCTGGCCGGCGTGTTGGTTTTGGGCTCGGGCTTGTCCACCACGATCGCTTCGGTGGTGAGCACCATGCTGGCAATCGAGGCAGCGTTTTGCAGAGCAGAACGGGTCACTTTGGCCGGGTCAACGATACCCGCTTCAAACATGTCCACATAGGCGTCGTTCTGGGCATCGTAACCCACCGTGAAGGGTTTCTCTTTCACCCGCTCCAGCACGATCGAGCCGTTCTGGCCGGCGTTCTCGGCAATGCGGCGCAGCGGAGCGCCCAGCGCACGGGCAACCAGGTTGGCCCCCACCAGCTCATCGCCGGACAGGTTGGCCTGCGCCCACTCGGTGACCACCGGCATCAGGTGCGCCAGGGTAGTGCCGCCGCCCGGGACGATCCCTTCTTCCACCGCCGCTTTGGTGGCGTTGATGGCGTCCTCCAGGCGCAGCTTGCGATCCTTCATCTCGGTTTCGGTGGCCGCGCCCACTTTGATCACCGCCACACCGCCGGAGAGCTTGGCCAGGCGCTCCTGCAGTTTTTCTTTGTCGTAGGTGGAATCGGTTTCTTCAATTTGGCGACGGATTTGCTCGCAGCGGGCTTTGACGGCCGCTTCGTTGCCTTCCGCCACGATGGTGGTGTGGTCTTTGGTTACCGTGACGCGACGGGCCGAGCCGAAGGAGTCGAGACGGGCGTTCTCCAGCTTCAGGCCGCGTTCTTCGCTGATGACCTCACCGCCGGTGAGGATGGCGATGTCTTCCAGCATGGCCTTGCGGCGATCCCCAAAGCCAGGCGCTTTCACCGCTACCACGCTCAGCACGCCCCGCAGCTTGTTTACCACCAGGGTGGCCAGGGCTTCTTTCTCGATGTCTTCGGCGATGATCAGCAGCGGACGACCGGCGCGGGCCACTTGCTCCAGAACCGGCACCAGGTCTTGCACCAGGGTGATTTTCTTATCGGTAATCAGGATGTAGGGGTTTTCCAGAACCGCCTCCATCCGCTCCGTGTCGGTGACGAAGTAGGGAGAGATGTAGCCTTTGTCAAAGCGCATCCCCTCCGTCACTTCCAGCTCGGTGGTCATGGACTTGCCTTCTTCCAGGGAGATCACCCCTTCGCGGCCCACTTTGTCCATGGCCTCGGCAATCATGCGGCCCACTTCCTCATCGTTGCCGGCGGAAATGGACGCTACTTGGGCAATGGCTTTGGAGTCTTCCACTGGGCGGGCATGTTCGGCGATCTTGTCCACCAGGAACTTCACCGCCTTGTCAATGCCGCGCTTGAGGGCAATCGGGTTGGCGCCGGCGGCTACGTTTTTCAGCCCTTCTTTAACCATGGCATGGGCCAAGACGGTGGCGGTGGTGGTGCCGTCACCAGCCGTGTCGTTGGTCTTGGAAGCCGCCTGACGGATCAGGGAGACGCCGGTGTTTTCAATGTGGTCTTCCAGCTCGATTTCTTTGGCGATGGTTACCCCATCGTTGATGATTTGGGGCGCGCCAAATTTTTTCTCCAGTACAACGTTGCGCCCTTTGGGGCCAAGAGTAACGGCTACTGCTTCTGCCAATACATCCATGCCGTGCTCAAGGGCGCGACGAGCGTCTTCGCTGAAAATGATCGATTTGGCCATAGTTAACCTCTGACGTACAAACGCCGGTAAGGGTGAAACAAAGACTCAACGGCTCGACTGCTGAATTGCAGTTGAGTTGCTACCGAAGCACTGATGAATTACTGAACAATGGCGAGAATGTCCCGCTCGGCCAGCAGCACATATTCATCGCTGCCCAGCTTCACTTCTGTGCCGGCGTACTTGGAGTAGAGCACTTTATCGCCGGCCTTCAGTTCCATCGGGATCAACTTGCCCTCGTCATTGCGCTTGCCGGGGCCGACAGCGACCACCTCCCCCACTTGGGGTTTTTCTTTGGCAGTGTCGGGCAAAAAGATGCCGCCTGCGGTTTTCTCGTCCTGCTGGGCAATTTTGACCAGCACGCGGTCGCCCAGCGGCTTCAGGGTAGAGACGTTCAGAGCTACTGCAGCCATGACAATTTTCCTCCGTGATCCGAAAGCACGAAGCTGAAGGGTTTAACTTATGAGTCGAGACCTTAAGCTTGTGCAAATCGAGGTTTTAGCACTCTCGACTTACGAGTGCTAGTTTATCAGCCAACTTTCTGGCCTGACAATAGCCCCTGTGGGCGGGATCCCGCTTTTGGGCAGGTACGGTTGGGTACGGATCTCTCTACTTCTGGGCCTGTTGTGGGATCATGGCCTGAGGGGGGTGGAGCAAGCAGGTGCGGATCCCGTTGTTTCAAGTGGATGCCTTTACGGCGGTGCCTTTTGGGGGCAACCCGGCGGCGGTGTGTTTGCTGCCCCAGGAGCTGCCGGCAGCTTTGATGCAAGCGATTGCGGCGGAGAACAATTTGTCGGAGACGGCTTTTTTGCTGCCCCAGGGATCCCTGGGCGCTGTTCCCCACTATGGGCTGCGCTGGTTTACTCCGACGACGGAAGTGGATCTCTGTGGCCATGCCACCTTGGCCGGTGCCTATGTGCTCTTGACCGGGGTGCACCCGGAAGCTCAGGAGGTGGCCTTTTCCACCCGCAGTGGCCGGTTGTCGGTGCGGCGGCAGGGGGAGCGGCTGGCGATGGATTTTCCCGCCCAGGCTCCCCAGCCCTGGCCGGAAGCGCAAGAGCAGGTGGCAGCGGCTTTGGGGATCCCACCTGTAGATCTGTGCCGCGGAGGCATGGGTATGGCGGTGCTGGCTTCGGCCCAGCAGGTGCAGCAGGTGCAGCCGGATTGGGCCCAGGTTCAGGCGCTCCCCGTTTCCGGCTTGATCGTCACCGCCTCTGGGGAGGATCTGAAGGATGGGCCGGATTTCGTCTGCCGCGTTTTCGCCCCCCAGTTGGGGATCGTGGAGGATCCGGTGACGGGATCTGCCCAGTGTCTTTTGATGCCCTATTGGTCGAGGCGCCTGGGCCGGGCTGAGCTCAAAGCCCGCCAGCTCTCGACGCGGGGAGGCGAGCTGTGGTGCCGCGATCTCGGCCCTCGTGTGGAGATTGCCGGCCAAGCGGTGTTGGTGATTGTGGGAGAGCTGCGGATCCCCTAGAAAAAAGCACCCCGGCTGGTTCCGGGGTGGTGGAAAAAGTATGGGAACGGTTGGGCTAGCCCAAAAGTTCTGCCGCCTGAATGAGTTCCACTTGCTTTTTCTTGAGCACCAGCAGGAGCTGGGTGATGGCCACCGCTGCCAGGAAGGCCACCAGCCATTTCACCCGATCCGGGCTTTGCAACACCAGATCCCGCTCTGCTTGGCCAAAGCCGCCCACGTTGGGGTTGTTGGTGACCGGATCCCCCTCTTGGACGCTGTCGCCCACGTTAACCACCAACTCCGGCCCCGGCGGCACTACCAAGTTTTGGATCCCGTTTTCGGTCTCGAAACTGAGCACCCGCGTGCCCGGCAACTCGTATTCGGGCGGCACTAGGGCGGCCAGCTCAGCTGGCAGGTCGCTGAGATCCGACTCGACGGTGGCAATGCTGGCCAGGCGACCGGTGGCGGGAGCGCGGAAGACGTTGTTGTTGCTGAGGCTGCCGTCGGGGTTGATCTGGCCACGACCGCGGTTGGCGCCGACATAGACCCGATATTTCATGAAGGCCACCGAGGGATCCTCTTTCGGGTCAGGCGCTACCACCGGGAAGACGATTTCCTGGTGTTGCTCGCCGGGCAAAGGGCCCACCAGAAGGATGTTGGGCTTCTCGTCGCTGTAGGGGGTGATGTAGGTCTCGGCGGTTTCCTGCCGCTGTTCCTCGGTCATCTCCTCTTCGGTAGCCAAACGGAAGCCCTCCGGCAACACCACCACAGCACCCACATTCAGCCCGCCTTTGCTGCCATCCCCCAGCACCTGCTGTTTGCTCAGGTCATAAGGGATCCCGACCTTGATGGTGAACACCTGGCCAGGGGTAACCGCCTGCGGCACTTCGGCACGGGCGGGCATGGCGTTCAGGTGGCAGTTGGCGCAGACAATTTTTCCGGTGGCCTCGCGGGGGTTGTCGTAGGCCATCTGGGCGTAATAAGGGTAGGCTGCCGCCGGACGGGATCCCATCCCCAGCAACAGCAGCAGCGCACACACGGCTAAGCAAATTCGCTTCATAAGTCCAGCTCAGAATGGATTGCAATCACAGTTTTGGAACACAATTGGGGAAGAGCGATCTCGATCATTCGCCCCACCTCGCTCGGCAGAAGCTGACCTAACCACAAGCGGCTCACCTCGCCATCGGGATCCTGACTCACCGTTTTAAAAGGACTCCATCCCGCTGGCACGACCGGGAATTCAGTTAACCTCAGTTAACAGTTGAACCCAATTGCCGCCGTAGAGCTGTCGGGATCCCTTGCTCCTTCAGCTAGGCCTCGCGGAAATCGGGGCCTTGCCAGGGGCTGAAGCGAACGTTGTCGCCATCCACTGTGGCGCTCACCAGCTCCAGCGAGCGGGGAGCCGGCCCCCGGATCACCTTGCCGTTGGCCGCGTACTGGGATCCGTGGCAAGGGCACTTAAACAAGTTTTCTCCCACATTCCAGGGCACCACACAGCCGAGGTGGGTGCAAACAGCATTGAGGCCGTAATTGGCCACCGCCCCGTTGTCGATCACGATATAGGTGGGATCCCCCTTTAAGCCTTGGGCCAGCACCCGATCCGTGGCGGCATGGGTGGCCAACAGTTCACTGACGCTGATGGGCTTGCCGAGGGCGTCCTGAGCGATGAGGCCCTCACCCCCTCCCCCGGACGAGGGCGGAATAAAATACTTCACCACCGGGTAGAGGGCGCCCACCACCACCACTCCCACCGAGCCACTGAGCAGGGCATTCAGAAAAACCCGCCGGCTCATGGGGGGGGCTTCAAAGTTGCTAACCGCTTCCGTCATAATGGCAAATGCAGACCTGAGAAGTTTTAACGTTCGTTGACAAGCGACACCATCCTAACCGACCCCTTTGGCCAATATCGTTAAGAAATGCAACGGTGAACCCAAGGCCTTCAGCCTACCCGGCAACATTGAAGCCAGTCTCAAGCCAGTGCGATGACGGGATCCGACTTTCAAGCTTTGCTGCAAGACAAGTGGGGCTGCTCCTACGACGTGCAGTTGCGGCGTATCCAGCAAAAGGTGGTGTTGCTGGTGATGTGGCGCTACCTGGAGCAGCCCTCTTTTCCCTTGAGCGAGGCCGAGTACCTGGCCCACTTGGAGAAGGTGATGGCCCATTTACAGGCTTGGGGGGTGTGGGAAACCGTGCGCCGCGAAATCGAAGCCACCCGTCAGAGGCCTCGCATGGGCAAAGCGGTGGCCATTCCTCTAGATTTGCAAAAGGTGGGGGAGCGGGCCTCCGAGTGGTTGCTGTAAGTCCTAGAGGGGACGCTGCTTGCGCACTGGTTCGGTTTCGGGGCGATCCTCCTGAGCTTCTGATTCCAGTTCCAGCAGCGTGCGGAATGCCGGCTCGTCCAGACGGTAGTCCCGCTGCTCGATCAGATCTCGGTCGGTCGAGTAAATGGTGTCGGACTCGGACACAACTTCCTGACGGCGGAAGCGGCGGGCAAAGTTGAGTTTGCGCAGCAGCGCCTCTGTGGGACGCTTCAGTTGCTCTCGCCAAAGCTGCCGGATGCGATTGCGCCGCTCCACCCCTTGATTGCGAATTTGCAAGGCCAGCCAGCGAACGGCAGGCACGGCCAAAAACAGCGTGCCGTAGAGGAAGAGGAATCCAATCAGCGGGTAGATAAACGCCAAAAAGGCGTTGCTGCCGGCGGCGGCGGCCACCTCTTCCCGCGCTCCGTAGAGAATGGCGGCCAGAAAGAAATTGAGCACCCCCAATCCCCCCGCCAGGGTCAGTTGACCAGGTGTAGCCCGGCTAAACACCCAGGGTTTCTCTTGCAACACTTCAGGGATCCCCTTGGGCTGGCGCTCTGAGGCGGCCACCTGCAGCTCCGGGAAGCGGTAGACGATATCCCCGTCGTCGCTCACCTCCGGCTGACCGTCGAACTTGAGCAAAATCGGCAGCATGTAGTCTTCATACTCCAGGGCCGGGGATCCCGGCTCCACATCCAGATAGGGCAACACCTGCTCTGCTGTGATCACCCCTCCATTGGCGCGAATCAGTTGGCCGATGAGGGCATAGCGCTCCTCCTCTAGGTTGGCATTGGGATCCCCATCCCCAAACAGGAAGCTGTACACCGCCTCCAAAAAGTTCATCTCTGCTTGTTCCTGGCGGGGGCGCGCCCGACCGGAATAGTCCCTGTAGTAGTAGGGATAGGGATCCCAGAAGGGGTTGCCAACCCAAAGGTTGGGAAAGTAGTAAAACCCTATCCCCCGCGACCGGCTGCGATTGTCCTCCTCGCGGCTACTGGCCATCTGCAGAGCAATCAAGGCCAAAACGATCAAAACAATCGACACCACCAGCAGGATGCCAAAGGAGATGCGCAGCCCATAGAGAAAGCCCCCCCACAGCTTGCGACGCAGGGCGGCAAGCCGATCCTGCTGCTCTTTGCGCTTGAGAATGCTGCGAAAATCAGGCGGGAAAACGTAGGCGATCTCCCCCTGCCGGGAAACTTGCAGATGCCCCTCCGCCTTTTGGGCCAAATTCAGCAGCTCTTGTTTGGCCTCGTGTAAAGATAGGCCCGTGCTGGAGGCAATATCTCCCAGAGTGACCCGCAGGCCCAACTGTTCTACTGCGTCCATCACCAATGTTTGGGTAGCCACTCTTAACCTCCGCTTTTCGCCAAGACGCGCCGGGGAGCCTATCGGAACCCTTGACCCCGATCCGCTCCCGCATCGATCTATTTCCAGTATCTCCCCTCAACTCCGCGGCGGCGAGGGTCGTTGTTCCTCCCGCCAGCTTTTAACTGGGATCCCCATGAGGTGCCCTGCTGTTTTCTCCACAGCTTGCCGACCTGCCGCAACCTAAGCTTGGGGGAGTCTTATGTACCCCCATCTAGGGCAGCCAGGCCATCACGGCCAGCAGGGCAGAGAGGATCCCGATTAACGCCCAGGTGAGCGGCTTTGTATCCAACGGGGGAGCGGCTTCGCGAGGATCAAGGGAATCGCCAGATTTGGGGGAAGAGCCCTTGCGCTGAGATTGCCCATAGTCCAAGCGGTACGCCGGGGGGTCAGCTTCCTCGAGCCGGCTGAGATCGGGAATTTCGCTCAACCACTCCGCCGGACGCCGCAGACGGGGAGCTTGCCAGATGCCCAAAACATAGCGAGCCTGCTGGGCAACTTCTGGATCCGGGTTGCGCAGCAGGGTTTGGGCCAACCGGATGGCCTCCTGCGTTTCGCCAAGGGCTTCTTGGGCCAGGGCCTGCCAGAGCCGTAGCTTGCCCGACTGTGGGTAGCGGCTTTGGGCCTGCTTTATCTGTTCCAGCGCCTGCCGATAGTCTCCTCGCTCGAACTTCGACTGGATCAGGGCCAGGTGCTGGGTCAATCCCAGGTTTTCGGGAAGGGCCATCTTCGGGCTCCGCAGGCTAGGTCAGCTTCTGTTCTACTCCAAACCCCACCAGCAACAGCTCCTGCAAAGGCTGACCTTGAGGGGGGCGTCGGTAGGTGAGGATCTGCCGCAGGCGCAGACGAGGATTGAGTAGGGTGATGGTATCTACGGCAACCACGCGCGTGTAGGTGGTGGTCATCACCAGTTGCAGGGATCCAGGATCGAACCGGAAAACCGCCACCATCGGGCGATCTTCCTCATAGGCCCGATCCCGCAGATAGTCTCCCTCCAGACCCAGGGAGGTTTCTTGCCGAGGGACAAACAGCATGTTCAGCTCTTGCCCGGCCTCCTCCCCCGTTTCGGAAACCGTCTCAAAAGCCAAGTGAAAGCCCAAAAAACCATCCACGTTGTGGTTGGGGTAGTTGTTGTCGGCCAGCACCTTGTGCTTCAGCTCAGGGGTGAGGGTGCGAATGGTGAACTCGGTGCGGGAGCGCTCCACCTCGCCACGGTCTAGGTAATGGTAGGTGCGCTCGGTGCGCCAAGCCCCGATGCAGCAGTTGAAAAAGTGGTGGAATTGTTGGATGGCGTTCATGCAGGCGGGAGCGGACAAAGTCAGAGATCGACGCCGGAGCCGAGAAGTGGCCCAGGCAACTCTGCTCCCGATCCTAAAACGAATCGAAAACAAACAGGAGTCCCCATCCCGAATGCCAAAGATTGAGATCTCCACGGGGTGGAGACCTGGAACGCAATCCCCTCCTAGCGGCCTTGTGCCACCGGGATCCCCTGGGGCTGCCCCAACAGCTCCAGGGCTCGCTGAAGCTGGATGTCCTCCGGCCCGGCCAGGGTTTCTGCCGTTAGGGGAACGGATCCCTCCCCCACCACCACATCCGGCTGGATCCCCTGGTGATGGATGTTATGGCCGCTGGGGGTGAGGTACTTGGCCGTCGTCACCGCCAGCCCAGAGCCATCTGCCAGCTCCAGCAGGGATTGGATCAGCCCCTTGCCAAAGGTGCGCGTTCCCACCAGTCGGGCTCGCCCACTGTCCTGAAGTGCCCCGGCCAACACTTCACTGGCACTGGCGCTGCCCTGGTTCACCAAGACCACCAGCGGCGCCTCTGTGAGCACCTCGCCGGTGGCGGGAATGCTGTCTTGAATGCCGTGGCGATCCGTCACCAGCACGATGTCGCCCTTGGGGATCCAGAAGCGGGCGATCTCGATGGCCGCCTGTAAGAGTCCCCCTGGGTTGTTGCGCAAGTCGAGAATGTAGCCCCGCACCCCCTGAGCTTCAGCGGCCCGAATGGCTTGACGAACCTGAGCGGCAGCATTGCCGTTGAACTGGCTGAGGCGAATGTAGGCCACCGTTCCCTGAGGCAGCTCAAAAAAACGGGTGCGCACGGGGTTGATGGTGATCGACTGGCGCACCAGCTCCACCTCCCAAACGCGATCCTGCCGCTTCAGCTTCAGAGTAACCGGCGTGCCGCTGCGCCCCCGCAGCCGTTCGGCCACTTCGTCTAAGCTCAGCCCTGCCACCGGCACCCCATCCACGGCCAAAATCTCGTCCTGAGGTTGAATCCCGGCCTGCTCGGCAGGAGTGCCTTCCATAGGCGCAATTACCCGCACCGAGCCCTGCTCGTCGATGGCGATCTGCAAACCGACACCGCTCAGCTCCCCGGCTGTAGAGGTCTGCAAGCTAAGGTAGTGCTCTTTGTCCAGAAAGCGGGTAAAAGGATCCCCCAGCGTCGCCAACATCTCCTCAATAGCGCGGTAGGTCTCTTGCCGATCCTTCAGGGGCCGGGAGAGAAACCGTTGCCGCACCTGCCACCAGTTTTGCCCGTTAAACCCCGGATCTACATAGGCTCGATCCACATAGGCCCAGGCCTGCGCCAGCAGTTGCTGCTCTTCTCCCCAGCGACTGGCCTGAACTGGACAGGCATCCATGCCCAAACTCGCCCAGAGCAAACACCCCAGCAGAACAATGCGGATGCCCCAGGCCAACCTTGCTCGGATCCCCCACCATCTCCGATGGAGCCCTGTGTGTCTCAGCTTCTGCACAACCATCTATCCTAAAAAAAGTTAAGAAATGTGAACAAAACACAGCATTGAAAAGTCGTCTGGCCTGTCGGGATCGAGATCTGGCTCCCAAAGCTGAGCCTTGCGTCAGGATGGTGTTAAAGAATTGTGTTAGATTGCTGAGTGGAGCAGGCCTGCCCTGCCCTCAAGATCCACTTTTCAAAAACTGCAGGCATCATGAGCAAAGTTTACGACTGGTTGGACGAGCGGCTGGAGATTACGCCTTTCGTCGACGACGCAACTGGGAAATTCATTCCGCCTCACGTTAACATCTTCTACTGCCTTGGCGGGGTGACGCTGGTGTGCTTCCTTATTCAGTTTGCCACCGGCTTCGCCATGACCTTCTACTACCGTCCGACGGTGGCCGAGGCCTTTGAGTCGGTCAACTACATCATGACCCAGGTCAACTTCGGCTGGCTGCTGCGCTCCATCCATCGCTGGAGCGCCTCCATGATGGTGTTGATGATGATCCTACACACCTTCCGGGTTTATCTGACAGGAGGGTTCAAGAAGCCTCGCGAGCTGACCTGGGTGACCGGTGTGATCTTGGCGGTGCTGACAGTTTCTTTTGGCGTTACCGGCTACTCCCTGCCCTGGGATCAGGTGGGCTACTGGGCAGTCAAGATCGTCTCCGGTGTGCCCAGTGCGATTCCGGTGGTGGGTGACTTGTTGGTGCAGCTTATCCGTGGCGGCGAAGCTGTCGGCCAAGCGACTCTGACTCGCTTCTACAGCTTGCATACTTTTGTGTTACCCTGGCTGGCTGCGGTCTTCATGACCATGCACTTTCTGATGATCCGCCGCCAAGGGATTTCTGGGCCTTTGTGAGCAAAGTTTGTCTCTTGGCTCCGCAAACGGTGACCCTTTAGCTTCTGGTTCAGGATTTTTGCAAGGAGAACTCTCATGGCTATCTCAAAGCAGGTCATAGCGACTGAGGCCATTACCCGCAAAGTTGACCTAGACAACCCCAAGGTTGTAGCCAAGCTGAAGAAAAACATGGGCCATATGACCTATGGTGAGCCTGCTTGGCCCAACGATTTGCTTTTTATGTTTCCGGTGGTGATCCTGGGTACCATCGGTCTAATCGTCGGCCTGGCGGTCATGGATCCCGCAGGGGTGGGCGAGCCGGCGGATCCCTTTGCCACACCGCTGGAAATTCTGCCGGAATGGTATCTCTACCCCGCTTTTCACATTTTGCGTATTGCTCCCAACAAGTTGTTGGGGATTGCTCTGATGTCTGCTATTCCTGTCGGTCTTTTGTTTGTGCCCTTCATCGAAAACGTCAACAAGTTCCAAAATCCGCTGCGCCGCCCGGTGGCGACGACGGTGTTTTTGATCGGCACCTTGGTTACCCTCTACCTGGGTATCGGTGCCACTTTGCCCTTGGATAAGTGGGTCACCTTGGGCTTGTTCTAGAGCTTTAGCTTGAGGGTTTGCTCATCATTATTGTTATAGGGTGCAGCAGGTCAGTGGCCAGGCTGCACCTTATATCATCCCTGGAGAGAGCTTTTTGGGGGAGTTCTCCACAAACCTGTGTGCCAAGGGATGGCTGAGCCCGCCGAAATGGTAGTATTTCTACGCCATTGTCTTCAGCTTGACTGCTCATGAGCGCCGCAACTGCTCGAACCTATCGGATCACGGCCCTAGCCGGCGATGGGATTGGCCCAGAAATCATGCGGGTGGGGCGGGCTGTCTTGGATGCGGTTGCTGCCCAGATGGGGTTTTCCATTCAGTGGCAGGAGGGTCTGATCGGCGGGGCGGCCTATGAGGAAACGGGGGATCCCTTGCCGCCAGAAACCCTGAAAATGGCCCAGGAGAGCGACGCCGTCTATCTGGCAGCGGTTGGCGACTTTAAGTACGACACCCTGCCTCCTGAGAAACGCCCAGAACGGGCTTTGTTGGGCTTGCGGGCCGGCCTGGGGCTCTTTGCCAACTTGCGCCCGGTGAAAGTCTTCCCCCAACTGGTGGCGGCCTCTTCCCTGAAGCCGGAGGTTATCGCGGGGATCGACCTGGTGGTGGTACGCGAGCTAACAGGGGGCATCTACTTTGGTCAACCCAAAGGGATCTTCACAGATGCCAAGGGATCCCGGCGCGGCGTGAACACCATGGTCTACAGCGAGGCCGAGGTCGATCGCATCGCTCGTGTGGCCTTCGAACTGGCGCGCAAGCGGCGGCGCAAGCTCTGCTCGGTGGACAAGGCCAATGTCCTGGAGGTATCGCAACTGTGGCGGGAGCGGGTCAATGCCATGGCGGCTGAGTACCCCGACGTGGAACTTTCCCACCTCTACATCGACAATGCTGCTATGCAGTTGGTGCGCTGGCCCAAGCAGTTCGACGTCATCCTCACCGGCAATCTCTTCGGCGATATCCTGTCCGACGAGGCGGCAATGCTGACCGGCTCTATTGGTATGCTGCCCTCGGCCTCCTTGGGATCCTCCGGCCCTGGGGTGTACGAGCCGGTACACGGGTCGGCTCCCGATATTGCCGGACAAGACAAAGCCAACCCCATTGCCCAGGTGCTCTCCGGCGCTCTGCTGCTGCGTTACTCCCTGGAACAGCCGCAAGCTGCCGACCGCATCGAACAGGCGGTAGAGGCCGTTTTGGCACAGGGTTACCGCACCCCAGATATCTATTCCGAGGGAACAACCTTAGTGGGTTGCCGGGAAATGGGAGACAAACTGGTGGCAGCTCTGTCCCAGCAGCAGGCGTCGTAGCCTTGCAAGCAAGATTGAGATGCTTTACCCCCTCCCCCAAAAGGAGAGGGGAACTACGCCTAACCCGCCTCAGGAAGAAGGTCGATCCCCTCAGTCGTTTCAAGCGCCTCTTCCGGTCGAGAGGTTGTTTCTTGGCAGCGCTCCATAGCTTGCAAAAGCAGGGTTTCCCCTTCTTGCAAGGTTTCGATGCGACAGAGAAGGGCGCGGAATTGAGAAGCCCCCACAAAATCTTTGATGTACCAAGTCATGTGCTTGCGGGCCTGTCGGATGCCACGTTCCCCCTTACACTCCCAGAGGCCCCGCAAGTGTTCTAAAGCCATTTGAATCCGCTCCAGGGGGGTAGGAGCTGGTCTTTCTTGGCCGGTTTTCAGGAAGTAATCGATTTGCCCCACCAGGAAGGGATAGCCCATGGTGCCGCGGGAGCACATCACCCCATCGGCGCCAGTTTCCTCCAGACACTTTACCGCCGCCGCTGGTGAGAAAATATCCCCGTTGGCAATTACCGGAATGCGCAGATGCTCTTTGACACGGCGAATCCAATCCCAACGGGCTTTGCCGTTGAACCCCTGAGCCCGTGTCCGGCCATGCAAAGTCAGCAATTGCGCTCCGGCCTCCTGCAGCCGGTGGGCAAAATCCAGAATGTTGATCTCCTGATCCGACCAACCCAGGCGAGTTTTCACTGTAACAGGTACGGGCACGGCTTTGGCCACCGCTTCCACAATCCGGGCTGCCGTGTCCGGCTCCCGCAGCAGGGCAGAGCCGCCGCCGTTTTTGGTGATCTTGTTCACAGGGCAGCCCATGTTGATATCTACCAAGGTCGCCCCCTCATCCACCGCCATACGGGCTGCTTCCGCCAAAAAGTGGGGTCGGCAGTCGAACAACTGAATGCCGATGGGCTGCTCCCCCTCCCCCACTTCCATAATGCGGGGTAGCTCGCGGGCATAGTGCAAGCCGGTCGCGTTCACCATTTCGGTGTAGACCAGGCTTTGCGGGGCAAAGCGGCGTACCAGCCCCCGAAACACTTTGTCGGTTACTCCCGACAGGGGTGCCTGAAAGACGCGACTAAAAATCTTCACCCCGCCAATCTCAAGGGGTTGGGCCATTCGAGCTTGCAATTGCGGCGAAAGCTGCAGGCTCATCGGGATCCGGAGAAAGCAACCAGCAACTTATCCTTCTTTGTTGACAAAGTAAAGTAGGCCCATGATGCGCGCCCGTTTGATGGCGGCGGACAGCTCCCGCTGCTGCTTGGCGGTCAGGCCGGTGATGCGGCGGGGCAGGATCTTGCCTCGCTCGGTTACAAATTTCTTGAGCAGCTCAACATCGGTGTATTTGATCGGCTCTCCCGGCTTGATGGGAGACAGGCGGCGACGAGCGTAAACCATAGGTCAGGGGAACGGTAAAGCGGCTTGAACTACTTGATCTCTTTATGGACGGTGTGGCGGTTGCACTTGGGGCAGAATTTCTTCAGCTCCAAGCGGGCCGTGGTGTTACGGCGATTTTTGGTGGTGGTGTAGCGGTTCACCCCTGGAGAACGCTTATTGACGTTGGTGCGGCACTCCGTACACTCCAGGGTAATGATGATGCGAGCACCCTTTGCTTTGGCCATGACGGATCCCAAGGTGGAGGAAGTAAAAGCACTTGGGAACCCCCAACCCCAGGGGTTGAGGCTGGAGATGGGTTCACCTCGTAAGCGCGATCACCAATTATCCAACTTTTCTTTGACGGAATCAACCCAGTTTTTGACTTGCTTGCCGGTTTGTTGTCTTAGGCTGCGGGTGTTCCGATCCACGTCCTTGCTCAGGCGCTGCATCTGCTGGGAAAGATCGCGCACTGCCTCATTGCGTTGGGCTTGGCGCAACAGCTCGCGAGCGGCGGACTTGACGTCCTCGGCGGCGTCCCCCTCCAGGATGTCCTGCAGCAACCGCAGGGCTTTTTCATCCAGGTGGTAGCCCTGCTCCGATTCCACCACCAGGGTGCGCCCGGCCCGGTCGTGGATGCTCTGGCGTTTTTCCTTGTCGAAGAGGGCGAACAGGCCATCGGCCGCCAGGGGCACCAGCAGGGCTTCCGTGAGCACAAATAGGGAGAGCACCCCCTCGCGGGCCAGGGAGCGAACCAGGTGGGGCGGTGCCTCGGTTTCGGGATCCAAGGTTTTGAGGTTCAGCAGCCATTTGCCAAGGCTTTGGCCAGCGGGGCGGGATTGGAAGTAGCCGCGGTTCACCAGCCAGGTGGCGAAGAAGGCGATGTAGCCGGTCATGTCCACGGCGCCCGCATCGGCTCCCACCAGAGAAGCCAAGCCCTGCGCCAGGTAGGAGACCCCCAGCCCCAGCCCAAAATCCAGGGCAAAGGCCCCGATCCGTTTGCCCCAGGGGGCCAGTTTGGGCAGGTTTTCCTCGGCCTGGGGCGAGCTGGCTGCTTGGGAAGCCGGTCGCTCTGCTTGTACAGGAGGCAGGGAGGTTGCCGGGGGCAAGGCGCTGAAAGCTTGCCACTCGCTGGCGTTTTGATCCAGTTGCTCGGTTTTGGGCCGCTCTGGAAATGGAGGCCGTTCAGGATAGGGTCTGGGATCCGTCATCGCAGGTTGAGGCTGTCAGTCCTATCATTCTAGCTAGCAAGGCGGGTCTAGACCCCCACCGGCAGGGGAGCAGGGCTGCGGCGCGGGATCGCGTAGGTCATCCGATCCCGGGCCAGAATTGTGTTGGGAAAAATCGCTTGAGCTTCCGCCAGCAAGTCTTCTAGGGTGATGGGAGCTTCGGGGGTGTAGCGGGGACTGAAGTGGGTGAGGATGAGGGTCTGGGCCTTGGCTTCGGCGGCCACCCGCGCAGCCATGGCGGCAGTGGAGTGCTTGGCGCGCTGAGCCAGTTCGCGATCCGCTTCGGCGTAGGTGGCCTCGTGGATGACCAGGTCAGCAGCACGGGAGAGATCGACGGCGTTGCGGCAGAAGATGGTGTCGGTGCAGTAGGAGAACTTGCGCCCTGGGATGGGATCCCCCACATAATCTCGCCCGTGGAAGTGGCGGCCCTGCCAGAAGATGGATTGCCCGGCCTTGAGCTGGCCGTAGAGGGGGCCGGGCGGGATCCCGTCGGCCTGAGCCTTGGCCACGTCGAAAGTGCCTGGCCGATCCTGTTCCACCACGCGGTAGCCGAAGGCGGGCACCCGGTGATCCAGGGGCGCGCAAAAAACCCAATATTCTGGATCCTGAAGAATGAGACCTGTTTCTACGGTGTGAACCCGGAAGGAATAGGGGATCCGCGTCTCGCTGTAGCGCAGCACCGCCTTCAGGTACTCTTCCAGGCCGGGGGGGCCGTAGATGTCGATGTGTTGGGGGGTACTGCCCAGGCCACAGGAGGCCAACAGCCCCGGCAGGCCGTAGATGTGATCCCCGTGCATGTGGGTGATGAAAATGCGGCGCAACTGGCTGGGGCGCAGCTCGTCCAGCCGCAACAGTTGGTGTTGGGTGCCCTCGCCACAATCAAACAGCCACCATTCCGACCGCTGCGGAAACTGCACCGCCACGCCAGAGACATTGCGCTGGCGGGTGGGCATGCCGGAGCTGGTGCCCAAGAAGGTAACACGAATGGCGTTGGGATCCGTCACAAGGGCAGAACGGTAAAGTTGAAGGAATGGGATCCCTAGCTTATCAACTGTTCCTGCCGCGCGCAGGGAAAAGGCGGCCCAAAACCCTTGTTAGGATGAAAAGTAAGTGTCAGCTTTCCCGCCATGATCACCTTGACCGAGAGCGCCATCCAAGAGCTAAAACGCCTGCGCAGCAAGTACGAGAAGGAGGGATCCCAGCCCATCCTGCGGCTGGGGGTCAAGCCCAGCGGCTGCTCTGGCCTCTCTTACGTGATGAACTTCGAGCCCCAGGCCAACCCTGATGACCATACCTTTGACTTTGGCGATATTCGGGTGGCAGTGGATCCCTTGAGCATGACTTTGATCCAGGGCCTTACCGTCGACTTTTCCGAGGATCTGTTGGGGGGCGGTTTCAAATTCAAGAACCCCAACGCGGTGGCTAGCTGTGGCTGCGGCACTTCCTTTGCCACCGCCGAAACTGCCGCTGCCGTCGGCCATTGATCACATCCTGCCGGACAACTCTAGGCTGGGTAGGCGGAGTACAAAACACGTCCACCCGTCCTCGCTGCTGACTCGAACGTGGCCCTTGAGATGCTCCACCCACTGCTTCACCAAAGCCAACCCCAGGCCGCTACCTGGCTGGGCCCAGGGATCCGCAGTGGGCACGCGGTAGAAGCGCTCGAAGAGGCGGGGCAGATGTTCCGGCTCGATCTGAGCCGTGTTGGCGATCTTAAACTCAACCCCTTCAGGGATTGGCTGAACCTCTAGACGGATCGTGCCACCTGGCTGGGTAAACTTGCAGGCGTTGTCCAGCAGTTCTTTGAGGATCTGGGTCAGGAGCTGCGGATGGCTGTAAAACCGCCAGGGGGAGGGGGGCAGATCCCCCACCTGCAGCGTGAGGGAGCGGGCCTGGGTGCATTGCTGCGCCGACTCGATCAAGCTGTGCCAGAGGTGGGGCAGGTCAATAGCTGCAACGGCAGAGCCCAGGTCTTTCCCTTCCAGGCCCTGCAGATCCAATAGGCGGTTGATGAGCTGGATTTCGGCCTCGCACTCCTGCAGGGCAATGTCCCGGTATTGCCGCTGCTTCTCGTTGATGGGGGTGCGGCCCAGGAGTTCCAGGGCTAGCTTGATCTTGGTCAAAGGCGTGCGCAGCTCGTGGGAGACCGTGGCCAGAAAGTGGTCTTTGAGGCGGTTGAGCTGCTCCAGATCTGCCACCTGGCAGGCCAGTTGGGCGGTGCGCTCCTGCACCTTGGCTTCCAGTTCCTGGTTAATCTGCTGCAGACGGCGCTGGGCCTGGTTGGCTTGCAGCAAGTGGCGCAGCCGCCGCTTCAAAACCGACCAGTGGATGGGCTTGGGGATGTAGTCGCTGGCACCGGCGGCAAAGGCCTCACTGACAAAGGCTTCGTCTTCTAAAGCTGTGAGGATTAAAATCGGCATGTCGGGGTTTTGGGCGTGGAGGCGACGGCAGCACTCAAACCCATCCAGATCCGGCATCACCGCATCCAGGAGCACCATGTCCGGCTG
>NZ_JANSJH010000013.1:25387-29266 GCF_047462495.1 Synechococcus sp. H55.2
TTGGCATTAAGCTTCTGCATGGGTACTGGCAACAGGAGAAGGCCCAGACGCGGCAGCCGATAACTCCAGGGTAACTCGCTGGTACTCGGCTTCCAACCGTTGCAAGGCCTGCTTCAGGGTATCCCAGTTTACAAAAGCGGGAGAGGGGTGGCGAAAGAGGTTCTCCAGCTCCTGACACATCTGAGCTAGCGACTTGGCCCCCAGGGTGCTGCTACTGCCCTTGAAGCGGTGGGCCAGTTGGGCCACGGTTTGGGCATCTTGCCGCTCCAGAGCCTGGCGCAGGGATCCCAGCAGGGCCTGGCTGTCTTGCTGGTAGGTTTGCACCATCTCCTGCCAGTCTTCGGGGGATCCCAGCATGCTGCGTAGGCTGGCCAGGGTGTCGGGATCCAAGGCTGGCTCCGGTTTTTCTTCCGTGCAAGAAGAAGAGATTTCCTGCAAAGCGCGCTCCAGCACAGCCGGCTGCAGGGGCTTGGTCAGGTAGCCGTCGACGCCGGCGGCCTCGGCAGCAGCACGGCTTTCCAGGAAAGCGTCGGCGGTGAGGGCAAGGATGCGCGGCTGGCGATCTGGGGGAAGTTCGCTGCGGATGCGGCGGGTGGCTGCTAGGCCGTCCAGCTCCGGCATGTGCAGATCCATCAAGACCAGGTCGTAGGCGCGCAGTTGCAGCGCCTGCAGAGCTTCCAGGCCGTTGGCCACGATGTCCGGCTGATAGCCCAGCCGCTCCAGCATTAGGCGGATGACTTTTTGGTTGACGGGGTTGTCCTCGGCTACCAAGATGTGCAACGGGCAGCGGCTGGCCAAAGGCAGCGGGGGCTCCAAGGGGGAAGTAACGGCAGGCACTTTTTCCTGGCAAAGCAGAGCCCGCAGTTGCGAGGCCTTGACCGGCTTGCTCAGGGCAGGAAAAGAGCCAGAACTTGCCAAAGCCGCGCTGCGGGCCACCAGCAGCAAAGGCCTCAGGGGGGGCTGCTCCTGCTGCAGAGCCTTGGCCAGGGCCAGTCCATCGCCATCAGGCAGGCTGGTATCCACCAGGGCCAGCTCAAAAGTCTGGGCCTTGGCCAGAGCTTGGGCTTCTGCTGCAAAGCTGCAGGCCGTTACCTGCATCCCCCAGGCCTGGAGCAGGCGAGCCAGGAGCTGCCGTTGGCTGGCGTTGTCTTCCACCAACAAAACCCGCTTGCCGGCTAGAGCAGCATCGAGGGCTGGGGCTGCCAAGAGGGCCGGATCCGGAACACGCAGCGGGACACGGAAACCAAAGGTGGATCCCTGGCCCGGCTGGCTTTGCACCCAGATCTCTCCGCCCATCAGTTGACAGAGGCGCTGGCTGATGGCCAAGCCCAAGCCCGTGCCGCCGTAGCGGCGGCTGATGGAGCTGTCCACCTGGCTGAAAGGCTTGAAGAGGCGATCCTGCTTTTCCGGCGGGATGCCGATGCCGGTGTCTTGCACCTGGAAGCTCACCCACTGCTCCTGGGCCTCGACGCTTACCACCACTTCTCCCTGCGGGGTGAACTTGATGGCGTTGCTGAGGAGATTGGCCAGGATCTGGCGCAGGCGGTTGGGATCCCCCACCAGGCTGGCTGGCAAGCTGGGATCCACCCAGGCCACCAGCTCCAGATCTTTGCTCTGGGCTTGGGCGGCCATGAGATCCAAGAGCTCCTCCATGAGCTGGGGCAGGGAAAAGGGCGTTTCTTCCAGCTCCAATTTCTGAGACTCGATCTTGGAGAAATCCAAAATGTCGTTGATGAGGCTGAGCAGCACCTCGCTGCCGTAGCGGATGGTCTGCACCCAATCCCGCTGCTGCGGATCCAGGGGGGTATCCAGCAACAGGCTGGCCATGCCCATGATGGCGTTGATGGGCGTGCGGATCTCGTGGCTCATGGTGGCCAAGAATTCGCTCTTGGCGCGGTTGGCCGCCTCGGCAGCTTCCATAGCCGCCTTCATCTGCTCTTCCGTCTGCTTGGCCAGGGTGATGTCCCGCCCGGCAGCGTAGGCCAGGGATCCCGCCAGAGAGGCGCGCCATTCGATAAAGCGGTAGCTGCCGTCTTGGGTGCGGTAGCGGTTGACTAAGCCATCCAGGCGTCCTTCTTGCAGCAGCTTTTGCATCGCCTTCTGCGTGGCCAGCAGATCTTCCGGGTGCACCCATTCCCAAAAGGGGTGCTGCTGCAGCTCCTCGAGGGAACGGCCCAGAACAGTCTCCCAAGCAGGGTTGAGGCGGCGAAAATACCCCTGCTCGTCGGCAATGCAGAGCAAGTCCAAAGCTACCGAGAAAAATTGCTCCAGCTCTGCTTCGGCCTGCTTGCGGGCGGTGATATCGACGGCGGTAAACACCCAGCAAGGGATCCCCCGCAGCACCAGCGGCTGGACGAAGACGTCTTCCCAAAACTCCCGGCCATCCCGCCGTTGCCAGTGCCACTCAAAGCGGGCAGATCCCTGAGAGCGAGCTTGCTCCAGGTGAGGCTGCAGCGAGAACCCCCTTCCCTGCAGGGCCTGGCGATAGGGGGACTGCTCCAAAACGTCGAAGGCCCGCAGCTCCTCCAGGCTGGAAAATCCATAGGCGGCAAGGGCGCGCGGATTAGCCTCCAAGATCTCGCCCGTTTCGGCATGGCGAATGAGGATGGCCACGGCAGCATTTTCAAACAGGGCGCGGAACTTCTGCTCGCTCTCTTGCAGGGCTTGCTGCGCCTGCACCCGCTCCGTGATGTCGCGAATGATGAGCACCACTTCCTGCGCATTCAGAGGGGCAATGCGCACCTCCTCGTGGCGCACCTCGCCATCGATTTCCAGGCTTTGCTCGTAGCGCTGCAGGGTTTGGGTGGCCAGGGCTTGGCGAATATAGGCAAGCCGCCGCTCCGCCAGGTCTGGGGGCAGGAGTTCGTGGGGTGAGCGCCCCAGGTAAGTTTCTGGCAAGCCGTAGGGCCGCACCTCCCCCCCACAGCTCACTCCCAGGCAAACGCCCTGGCTATCGAGGTGAAAGATGAGATCCGGGATGGCCGCCAGAATGGCCCTTTGTTTTTCCTCGGCCGCTTTGAGCTCTAGCTCAGCCCGCTTGCGCTCTGTGATGTCCCGCACCAAGACGTAGAGCTTCTCGCTGCCGTGGGCAACGATACAGGCCCTGCGATACTGCCGCACCCCGCCTGGCAGCTCGATCTCGTACTCCAGGTATTCGACGCTCTGGTTGGCCAGAGCCCGCCTTCCCAGAACCTCGCATTGCTCCCTCAACGCAGCAGGCAAAATCTCCTGGAGCCGACGGCCAATGTAGTCCTCGGGGGGGCGCAGAGTGGCGAAGTAGCGGGGCGGCTTGCAGTCGAGGATGCGACCGTCGGCAGCAATCTCCCAAATCATGTCTGGGATTGCTTCGTAGAGGGCGCGATAGCGGGACTCGCTTTCCTGCAGCGCCTGCTCTCTCTCAACCTGCTCGCTGATGTTGCGGCTGGTGATGAGGATCCCATCCCCCACCGGCACCACCTGGTGGTGGAGCCAACGGGCCCGCAAGCCCGGCTGGCCGGAGATGGGAAACTCCTCTTCCAGGGGGATGCGGGTTTCCACCACCCGCTTGTATTTTTCAAAAAAGCCAGCCGTGCGGTTGATGGGCAGCAGCTCGCACAGCCTTTGGCCGAGGATCTCCTCCCGGCGGCGGGAAATCAGCTCCTCCCCCTTGGCGTTGACATCCACAAAGACAAAATCCGCAATCTCGCCGGTAAAAGGATCCCGCACCGCCTCCAAGAGATAGATGGCATCTAAGCTGGCTTCCAGCGCTGCGCGGAAACGGGCCTCTGGGCTGGAAGTTGGCAGCGATCCCTTGAAAATGAGCTTGAAAACTCTCTTGAAGAGAGGGATCCGCCGCCGGAGCCAGCCAAGCCCTAGAAGCGCTCCGAGAACCAAAACAAT
>NZ_JANSJH010000013.1:29366-40045 GCF_047462495.1 Synechococcus sp. H55.2
ATGGAAGCTAGCCGGTTAACGGGGGCGCCAGCGGCAGTAGAGTTTTTCCAGATCTACCCAGACCATCACTACTGTGCTAAAGCCGACGCAAATGAGCAGCTCAGTGAGGGTCAGTTCTTCTGTCCCGAAAAAGTCGCGTAGGAAGGGCACATAGAGCAGGGCCAACTGCAGCAGCAAAGTGGTCAACACCGCCCCCAGCAGGTAGGGGTTGGAAAAGGGGTTGAGCTCGATGGTCAGCTTGTCGTTGGAGCGAACCGCCAGCGCATGGCCCATCTGGGCAATACACAGGGTGGTGAAGACCATCGTGCGCCAGTGAACGATGTAGGCTTCCACAATCCCCATCATGAGGATCGTCGCCAAGCCAAAGACGACGCCAATGCGCACCATGTAGGCGCCGAGCCCTTGGGCAAAGATGCTTTCTTTGGGGTTGAAGGGGGGACGCTGCATCACCCCTGGCTCCGCCGGCTCCATTGCCAAAGCCAGAGCAGGCAAGCCGTCGGTTACCAAGTTCATCCACAGGATCTGTAGGGGCGTCAGCGGCACGTCCTCTAGGCCCAGAAGGGGTGCAGCAGCCACGGTCAACACCTCGCCGATGTTGCTACCCAGGATGTATTTCACGAAGCGGCGGATGTTGCTGTAGACCACCCGCCCTTCTTCAATGGCCGCCACGATGGTGGCGAAGTTGTCGTCCAGCAGCACCATGTCGCTGGCCTCTTTGCTGACATCGGTGCCGGTGATGCCCATGGCAATGCCGATATCCGCTTGGCGCAGGGCAGGGGCGTCGTTGACGCCATCGCCGGTCATGGCCACAAACTGGTTTTGCTTTTGCAGGGCCTGCACGATGCGCAGCTTGTGTTCGGGAGCCACGCGGGCGTAGACGTTGACCCTCTGCACCGTCTCCATCAGCTCCTCAAAGCTCAGCCGGGAGAGGGTGCGCCCATCAATGGCCTGGTTCTCGGAGTCGAGGATGCCCAGCTCGCGGGCAATAGCGATGGCGGTGAGTTGGTGATCGCCGGTAATCATCAGGGTGCGGATCCCGGCCTGCTGGCAGCGGGCTACCGCTTCCCGCGCTTCGGGCCGAGGGGGATCGTACATGCCCACTAGGCCCAGCCACACCAGGTTGCGCTCGATCTCCTCCAGGTTCTCCGGGATCCGCTGCAACTGCTGAGTGGCCACCCCCAAAACCCGGATGCCCTGGCCGGCGAGGCGGTTGTTGGCGCCCAAAATGGCCTGGCGATCGGCTTCTGAGAGCATCTGCCAAGTTCCGCTTTTCTGGATATAGGTGCACTGCTCCAGCACCAGCTCGGCGGATCCCTTAACGTAGACGCGGTAGCTGCCCTCCTCTTGCACCACCACGCTCATGCGCTTGCGTTCCGAGCTAAAAGGGATCTCCTGCACCCGCGGGTGCTGCTCTTGCAAAGAGGCTTTCTGCAGGTTGGCCTTGGCGGCAGCCACCAGCAGGGCGGCCTCGGTGGGATCCCCCAGGATTGACCAGGTGGGGGCAGCGCCGCGCTGGGCTGAGAGATTGGCTTGCAACAGGGCATCGTTGCAGAAGACCACCGCCCTGAGAAAGGCCTGCAAATCGGGGGCACTCTGGGGATCGATGGGCTGGCCGCCGCAGTAGAAGGATCCCTTGGGAATGTAACCGCTGCCGCTGACCTGGTAGTGGCGCTCGGGGGTGAGGATGTCGGTGACCACCATTTTGTTTTCGGTGAGGGTGCCGGTCTTGTCGGAGCAGATGGTGGTGACGGATCCCAGGGTCTCTACGGCCGGCAGGCGGCGGATCAAGGCGTTGCGGCGCACCATGCGCTGGGTGCCGATGGCCAAGGTAACCGTGATTACAGCCGGCAGCCCCTCCGGCACCACCGCCACGGCCATGCTGAGGGAAGTTTCCAGCAGCGCGGTGAAAGGCGCCATGCTCCCGGCCTGGAGCAGCCCCACGATCACCACCAGCGCCACCAAGGCCAGGGATCCCGACACCAGCACATTGCCCAACTGGCTCATGCGCCGCTGCAGGGGGGTGGGCTCGTTTTCTACCGTCTGCAGCAGCCTGGCCACCTTGCCCAGCTCCGTGTTCATGCCGGTGGCAGTAACCAAGAGGATCCCTCGCCCCTGCAGCACCTCGGTGCCCATGAAGGCCATGTTGCGCCGCTCGCCCAGCTCTGTGTCTTCGGGGAGGACACAATCAGCCTGCTTGGTGACCGGTACCGCCTCTCCGGTCAGGGCCGCCTCTCGCACCTGTAGGTTCACCGCTTCCGCCAAGCGCCCATCGGCTGGGATCTGCACCCCCGCTTCCAGCAGCACCCGATCCCCTGGCACCAACTGGCTGGCGGGGATCTCCTGCCACAGCCCGTCCCGCTGCACCCGCACGCTGGGGGAGGCCAGCTTTTTCAGGGCCGCCAGCGCTTTTTCCGCCCGGCTTTCTTGCAAGTAGCCCAGCAGACCATTGAGGCCGACGATCAACAGAATGGCCAGAGCATCTTTGGGGAACTCGCCTTCCTGCAAGTCCAGAGTCGCTGAGATCGCCGCCACGGCGATCAGCATCAGCAGCATAACGTTGCGGAATTGGTCGAGAAAGAGCTGCCAGGCGCTGCGGCCAGAGGTGGAGATCAGCTCGTTGGGGCCGAATTCCCGCTGCCTCTGGATCACTTGCTGAGCGGTGAGGCCACGATCGGGATCGGTGTGCAACTTCTGGATGGCGGCGGCAAGGGGGAGGCTATGCCAGGCAGCAACCGAAGAAAGAGGGGATCCATCCGGTGGGATCATCGCGACCACTCGAGGGTTCTTGCCGAATTTTGACATATTCCCCGTCCCGGCGGAGCCGCTGTTGCCGGGCAACACTGCGCAAACAGCCCCTAGACAGCCGTTTGGGTTTTTCGGTGCTCTCGCCGCTATGCAAGCCAAAAGCCGCCCCACCGGCTTGCCTCCGCGTAGGGGCAGAACGGGGCTCCAGACCCAACTTTTCGGCCACAAGAGCGAACTGCTGCTGGAGCGAACCCTGGATATCTCTAGCGCAAGATTTCAGAATCCAAAACAGGCTCTGTCTGGGTGACGCGATAGTAGCCGGCCTGGGTACGAACCGAGGCCTGGTAGGGGCTGGGCAGATCCAGCGAGCGCAGGGGTGGGATGTTGGCGCGCTGGTTGAGCAAAGTGGTGAAGAAGGCGGTGGTTCGCCGGGCCTGGGAGCGCACCACCTCTTCAGGGAAAATCACTGGATCCACATCTTTGCCCCTATCTAGCAGGATCTCATCCAGGGCATCCCCCACTGGGTAGGAAGGATAGGCGATTTGGGCAAAAGCGGATCCAACCGGGATCCCAGCAGCTAGACAACCCAGAACAATGGCTAAGGCCAGACGCATGTGCCGTGATTCCTCCTACGCTACAGCTTGTTCCTCAACACCGGAAAAAAAGCGAGATTTGGGCGTTGCCCACCAACTTTTACCCCCGGGGAGCCTACCTGTTGACCGGCAGCTAAGGCGGATTCTACTCGACATGCCTCAATTGGCAACCACTTGCAGCCCCCAACATGACAAGGGATCCCGCCGCCGACTAGGATCAAGATGCTCTGCTTGGGATCCATAAGCCTGTGAGTGTTCGCGTTCGCCTTGCCCCCAGTCCAACTGGAAATTTGCACATCGGCACCGCCCGGACGGCAGTGTTTAACTGGCTGTATGCCCGCCGCCACGGCGGCCAGTTCATCCTGCGCATTGAAGACACCGACCGCGAGCGCTCTTCCCCCCGCTACACCCGCAACATTTTGGCGGGGCTGGCCTGGCTGGGGCTGGACTGGGACGAAGGGCCCATCTACCAATCCAACCGCATCGCCCGCTACCAAGCGGTGGTGCAGCAGCTTTTGGAACGGGGGCTGGCCTACCGCTGCTACGTCAGCGAGGCGGAGCTGGAAGCAATGCGCGCCGCCCAAAAGGCCGCCGGCAAAGCCCCTCGCTACGACAACCGCCACCGCTTTCTCACCGAGGAACAGCGCCGCGACTACGAAGCCGAGGGCCGGCAGCCGGTGATCCGCTTCAAGATCGAGGAGCCCCTGGAGGTGTCCTGGGTGGATCTCATCCGCGGCCCCATCACCTGGAACACCCAGGACTTGGGGGGGGATATGGTGATCGCGCGGGCGGATGGCTATCCTCTCTACAACTTGGCGGTGGTGGTGGACGACATCGACATGGGCATTACCCACGTCATCCGCGGCGAAGACCACATCGGCAACACACCCAAACAGATCTTGCTCTACCGCGCTCTGGGGCATGAACCGCCGCAATTTGCCCATTCCCCCCTCATCCTCAACCCAGAAGGGAAGAAGCTCTCCAAGCGGGATGGGGCGACCTCGGTAACAGAGTTTCAGCAAATGGGCTTTTTGCCGGAGGCCCTCAAAAACTACTTGGCTTTGCTCAGTTGGTCGCCCCCAGATGGGGAAGAGCTTTTCTTGTTGGAAAAGGCAGCTACACAGTTTGACTTCGACCGGGTCAACCGGGCCGCTGCTCGCTTCGATTGGGACAAGCTCAACTGGATCAACAGCCAGTACATCAAGCAGCTCTCGCCGGCAGAATTGGTGGAGCGGCTGACGCCCTTTTGGCAGGCGGCGGGGTTTGACCTGGGATCCGTGCCGGATCCCGGTTGGCTGGAGGATGTGGCTCGCCTCGTTGCCGAGGGCATCGACCGCCTGACCGAGGCCCCTCCCCTCAGCCGCTTTTTGTTTCAAGAGCCCCTTAGCTATACCTTGCCAGCTTTGGAACAGTTGCGCCTGCCGGGGGTGGCGGAAGCCATGGCGGCCACGGCGGCCACGTTGGCCGCTGCCGAGTTGCCCCAGCCCGTTGCCGCAGACAGCCTGAAGCCGCTGGTGGAGCAAGTAACCAAAAGTCAGGGCATGAAAAAGGGCTTGCTGATGAAAAGCTTGCGGGCCGCCCTGACAGGGGATCTGCAGGGGCCGGATTTGATGGCCTCTTTTGCGCTGCTGCAGCGGCGGGGCTGGGCTTTGGGGCGGCTGGAGGCGGTGCAGAAGTTGGTTGCCTGACTGAAGTTTTGAGTTTGCTCAAGTTTTTGATTGCTTGCTGCTATGCCTTTGCAGGCTTGTGTCGATCCAGATTCCTCGTTGTTGATCCAGCTCCAAGCTGCCAACCAAATCGTCCAGGAACTGGTGCTTCTCTCTTCCCAGGGATCCTCAGAAGCGGCAGAGCCGGAGGTGCTGGAGCAGGGCTTGCGCAGGTTGGCCCAGACCCTGGTGCAGCAGATGGTGAGCCGCTTGGGCGTGGCCTCCGCCCGCCTTTGGTTTTTCGACCCGCAGGAGGGCTGCTTTCAGTCGGTGGCCCATGCCGGCCTGGTCAGCCCTGCCCACGATCAAATTGAGCGGATCTACCCCGATGACAGCCCTATGGGGCGTGTGGCCCAGCAAGGGTTGCCCCTCTTGAGCAACAACCCGGATCAAGAAGCCTGGATGCCTGCCCCGGAGTGGGTGAGGGCTAATGGCCTGCGGGGCTTTGTCGCCCACCCCATTAACCGCGGGGAGGAGCGGCTGGGCGCTTTGGCCCTGCTGAGCCGGATCCCTCTGCAGGCCAGCTTTGTGGAGGTGGTAAAGTTCCTCTGCTCCTATACGGCCAGCGCCATCATCAATGCCAAACTGCTGGAGCGCAGCCGTCGGCAGGCGGTGCGGGAGGCGTTGCTCAACCGCATCACCAGCACTGTTCACCGCTTTTTGCAGTGGGATCAAATCGTCAGCACTGCCCTGAGGGAGCTACAACAGGCCTTTCTCCCGAAAGGCGTGCAGGGGCTGAGCCGCTGCTGTTTTTACAGTCTCAACCCGGACCAGCAGACGGTTCAGGTCACCCACGAAGCCCTGAGCCCTGGACTAGCCCCTTGCCTACGAGAGGTGTACCGGATCCAAGACTTTGGCTCGCTTTGCGAGCGCTTGCGGGCGGGGCAGGTGGTGCAAATCGCCCTGCCTCTGCCGCCGGATGGAGATCTCCTGCCGCCGGCGGGGCTGGCTGCCTTCCAGGCGCTACAAGCTCGCTCGGCGGTGCTGATCCCGGTGCAGTCGGTGGGAGCGGAGATCGGCGGGAGGGATCCCTATAGAGGACGGCCCGGTGTGCAGGGGGGGATGATCGGGTTACTGGGGGTATACATCACTACACCCCATCCTTGGCAGCCGGAGGAGATCGACCTGTTGCGCTCGGTGGCCTATCAACTGGCGATTGCCCTGACCCGTTCCAGCTTGTTCGAGCATGCCCATCAGCAGACGGAACGGCTGGCGCTGTTGCACTCGATCACAGCGGCGATTCGCTCCAGCCTGGATCCCACCACCCTCTTCCACGCGATCACCCAGCAGATCGGGGCGGCTTTTCAGGCGGATGTGTGTATCTTGGCCCTTTGGCAGCCGGAGCAGGAGCTGCTGTGCCCCGTGGGCCTCTATGCGCCGCAGCTTAATCCGTCCGTTCTCGTGAGCGGCACGGAGTCCTCGTTGGATGCCCTGCTGATGGGATCCCCAGAACTCTCGGAGACAATTCTTCAGGCCAGGTTGCGCTGGGCAGCCGGTCTGTTGGCCACCTTGAAGGAGCCGGTGGTGGTGCCGGATGACTTGCAGCCGCAGCGGCAGGGAAGTGGGCTGTTGTGGGTACCTTTGTATGACCATCCGCAGCGGCAGCAGGAGCTGTTGGGGGGGATTGCCCTGCTGCGCGGCTCCCGGATCCCTTCTCCTTGGCAGCCGGAGGATCTGGAGTTGGCGGAAGCCGTGGCCGAGCAGGCAGGGATCGCCCTCAAGCAGGCGCAACTGTACGAGCAGACCCGCATCTCGGCTCAGCGGGAAAGCCTGTTGCGCCAGCTCGCCCAGCGCCTCAGCGGCACCTATGATCCCCAGCAGGTGGTGCAGATTGCCCTCGAGGGTATGGCAGAGGCTTTGCAGGTGGATCGCTGCGATTTTATCGCGCCCCCTGCAACTCCGCAGCCTTCATCTGCTTCTCCCCCAGAGCCCCTGGCCATTCACCAGGAGTATCGTCGTCAGCCGGGGATCCCTTCCCAGGTGGGACAGACTCTGCCCCCTGAGCTGGGCCAGCTCATCTGGGCCAATTGCTACCGCCAGCTAGACACATTGCTGATTGCCGATGTCCACACCTTCCCGCTGCCTGCCCACACACGCCAAAGTCTGCTCCAGAACGGCATCCGCTCCCTGCTGGCTGTGCCGATAGTCACCGATGCTCGCCAGGTGGCCGGGGTGCTCTGTGCGTTCATGCCGTCGGTTGAGCCCGGCAAAACCGCCGATGCCGTCGGACTTGCTCCCGGAGACGCGGACTTGGTGAACGCGCTGGCGGACATTACGGCAGTGGCCTTGCAGCGGGCCTCCTTCTACGAGCAAGTTCGCCGTCAGGAGGCGACAGCAGCAGCTTTGCGGGGTCTAACCGAGGGGCGAGAGGCGGAAAGTCGTCGCTTGGCCGCCGATCTCCACGACCAAACCTTGGCGGATCTGGGAGCTTTATCTCGCCAGATTCAGGAGCTCTCTGGGGATCCAGCCGTTGGCCCCGCTGTCCAGACCCAGTTGCAGGCCATGAGCGCCCAACTGAGGGAAACCATGGCCGAGTTGCGGGGGATCGTGGAAGATTTACAGCCGACGGCCATGCGGGCCTTTAACCTGGGCCCGGCCCTGCGCAGCCTCCTGGAACGGGCCGCCCAGCGATCCCCGCATCCCCTCCTCACCCGTTTCGACAACCAAGCCGATGGCCTGCTCTCCCGCCTCAGCCCCGCCTGCCAGAGCAACATTTTCCGCATCGTGCAGGAGGCCCTCAACAACATCGTCAAACATGCAGGGGCACGGCGCATCGATCTCATCATTCAGCCCCGGCAGGATACTCAGGCTCTCTGCACCCACTTGGAGCTGAAGATCATCGACGATGGCTGCGGTATGCCGGAGTCCAAGGGTGGGGCGGATCCCATGCCTGGCCATGGACATGGGCTGCTCAACATGCGCTACCGAGCCGAGTTGATCGGGGCCGCCATTGCCTGGCGTAACCGCCGCTTCGGCAGTGGCACGGTCGTGGAGCTGCGGATTCCCTTGCCCCCGACTCCCTAATTTCGTCCCCGGCCCCGCCCATTGACAAGGTAGCGGATGCAGCATTTTCGCTCTCAACCTGTTCTATAGTCATTGAAGCCTAGGGGATCCCCGGTTATCTGACCTATCTATGGGGGGATCCGCCGGCAAGACGGAGTTTTCACGCTGCGAGGAGAAGCATCGGTGGCCTATCGTGTGACTTTGATTCCTGGGGATGGCATCGGCCCGGAAGTGACCAAGGCGATGACCACGGTTTTGGAGGCTACCGGGGTTGGGTTGGAATGGATCCCGGTAGAGGCAGGGGTGGAGGTGATCGAGAAATACGGCACCCCCTTACCGCCCCACGTATTGGAGTCGATCCGAGAGACCAAGCTGGCCATCAAAGGGCCCATCGGCACTCCCGTAGGCACCGGCTTTCGCTCGGTGAATGTGGCCATCCGCAAAGAGCTGGATCTCTACGCCAACCTGCGCCCGGCCAAGTCCATCCCGGGGATCAAAAGCCCCTTTCAAGACATTGACCTGGTGGTGGTGCGGGAAAACACCGAAGATCTCTACGCCGGGATCGAGTTTGAGCAGGGCACACCGGCAGCCATCCAAGCGCGGGAAGCCATGATGCGCCTTTCCGGCAAACCCATCCGCGAGGGATCCGCCATCGGCATCAAGCCCATCTCAGACTTCGGCAGCCGCCGCATTGTCAAGTTTGCCTTCGAATACGCCCGCCAAAACGGCCGCAAAAAGGTAACTGCCGTCCACAAAGCCAACATCATGAAGTTTACCGACGGCCTGTTTTTACAGGTGGCGCGGGAGGTGGCCCAGGAGTACCCCGACATCGAGTTTGAAGATCGCATCGTGGACAACATGTGCATGCAACTGATGCAGAAGCCGCAGCTCTACGATGTGCTGGTGCTCACCAACCTCTACGGGGACATCATCTCGGATCTGTGCGCCGGCATGATCGGCGGGCTGGGGGTGGCGCCAGGGGCCAACATCGGGGATGGCATTGCGGTTTTTGAGGCCATCCACGGCTCGGCGCCCAAGTATGCCGGCCAAAACAAGGTCAACCCCTCTGCCCTTATCCTCTCCGGGGCCATGATGTTGCGCTATCTGGGCGAGCGGGAAGCCGCCGCGAGGGTAGAAGCGGCAGTGCAGTCGGTCATTGCCGAAGGCAAATACGTCACCTATGACCTGGCGCAAGGGGAGCCCGTCGGCACGCAAGAGATGGCCGAGGCCATCGCCGCTCGCGTGCAGGAGATGGCCCCCCGCGAGTCCTAGCTCCCCTCTCTCAAGGGGTGAGGGCTCAATAGCCCAAAACCGGATCCACCACCCCCAGCAAGGGATCCCCCAGCCGAAAGCGGCGCACATTTTCCCGCACCCGCTCGGAGAGGGCAGGAACAATCATGGCGTCGGTAATGGCTGTGTGGGGGGTAATGAGGCAATTGGGCAAGCTCCAGAGGGGATGCCCAGCCGGCAAGGGCTCAGGATCCGTGACATCCAAGGCGGCCCCGCGAATCACCCCCTGTTGCAGAGCGGCCACCAAGTCGGGGGTCACGATGTGTTTGCCTCTTGCCACATTCACCAGCCAACACTGGGATCCCATCTGCTCCAGCTCCCGCCGGGCGATGATCCCCTCTGTTTCCGGGGTGAGGGCCAAGGCCAGGATCACCACATCCGCCCCTGCCAGCACCGCCTGCCGTTCTGCCAGCGTCACCACCCGGCTGGCTCCTGGCAAGGGATCCGCCCTGCGCCGCACCACGTCAATGGAACAGCGGAAGGGCTGTAACAACTGGATCAGCGCCTGGGCAATGCCCCCCGCCCCAAAGATGACCACGCGGCTGCCCCAGAGGCTGGTGCCGGATCCCGCCTGCCAAGTCTGAGCCAAAGCACGGCTTTTCAGATCCCGCAGGCCGGCCAAGGTGAGGGCCAGGGCATGTTCGGCCACCGCCTGAGCGTACACCCCCTTACCGCAGGTCCACACATAGGCGGGATCCAAAACCCCTGCCTGGGCAAAAGGTTCCACCCCTGCCCAGGGCAACTGCACCCAGCGGATCCCCTTTCCTTCGGCAAGACACTGCTTGAGCTTGGGCACGTCAAAGGCATCTGCCCACACCAGCGCCTCCGCTTCGGCCAGCGGCACCAGCTCACCACCCCCTGCCAAAACGGCCTCTTGCAGCCAAGGACGCAGATCCCCAGGTTCGACGGCAATACGCCTGCCTTGGATGCCCATCGGAGCGCTTGAAGAAGACTTTCCCTTTGCCAGGATATCGCCGGCAGAAGGGGAAAAGCCTCAGGGGTCGGCCATCGACGGCAACTGTTAAGGGATCCCAAAGGGAGGATGGGAAGGGCTGCCGGAATCGCTAGGTTGGGGACTGGTGCCCTCGGTTGTTGTTCTTTGTGCTGTCATGAGCCTTTCTGAGTTTTTAACCTTGGTGCTGCTGCTCTTTCCGGGCATTTTGCTCTCTTTAATTTTGATGGCCACCTTTGCCGCCGGCGGATAGGGGCTACCACAAGTGTCGTCGGCTGGAGGAGTAGTCATTGATCAAATAGCAAAATCAAATAGCAAAAAAACGTTTCTCTACGTTGTTATTGCTACGCAACGCTGTCGCGAACGCACCACCCTAACTCCCCTCTCCCT
>NZ_JANSJH010000014.1:0-18940 GCF_047462495.1 Synechococcus sp. H55.2
CCTCACTTCTTCGTTAAGCTGGCTTTCGTTGAAGGGTTTGGTCAGGTAGCCAGTTGCTCCCGACCATTTGCCGCGGATGCGAGCTAGCAGGCCATCGCGCGAGGTAACCATTAGGATGGGGAGGGACTTAAACTCTTCCAAGCTGCGCACAATGCGGCAGAGCTCCAGGCCATCGATCCCCGGCATGGCGATGTCCATCAACAGCAGATGAGGCCGATGCTGAAACAACAGAGGGAGCACCTCGGCGGGGTTGCCTGTTGTAATCACTCGATAGTTGGACAAATATTGCCGCAGGATCTCTTGCATGACCACGCTGTCGTCCACCGCCAAGATGGTTATCGGGTTGTGGGGCTTGGTCTGCAGCAGCTCTTGGGGTGTTTGCAGGCTGACCAGCCCTTTTTTGACCCAGGCCGCAAAGAGATTGGCCACCTCCAGACGATCCCGACACAGCTTCTTGGCGATCACCTCTAGCGACTGGCCGTCTTTGGTGAGGGCGTGGAGCTTCTGTCGCTGCTCATCGGTGATGCGATAGCGGTTGACCCGCTCCCAGTTGACCACCGGTATCGCCAGCATCGTGGGAATGGCCACCTTCAAATCTGCCCATCGATCGTGGCGGCGGGCTGCTTCTTGCAACAGAGGCTCCAACTCAAACCCGCCGATGGGGGCCTCTTGGGCGACCCGTTCCTGCACTTCGAAGTAGCAGGCGCCTGACCGCTCAAACAGGTAGCGGTCGAAATCGGTGAGCAGGTTGAGCCACAGGGCATCTTCCAACTCTCCTGGCTTGAGCAAGCCCAACTGCGTGATGGCCTCCAGCAGCTCGGGCAGGGAACGGTTCTTCAGCAGGCGCTCTTGCACCACCGAGATGGCCCGCTGCGACCATTCCAAGTTGAGGCGGGCGATGAAGCGAGATAGGCGTTTCAGCAGGATTTGCGTGTTGAGGGGTTGATCGGCAGAAAAGAGGAGCCTGCCGTAGTAATAAGTCAGTACCCAGGGTTCTGCGACCTCGGCAGGATCCAGCCCTCTGAGGTGAAGGTGCAGGTAGCCAGTGGTAAACCGCCGGCCTTGCTGCCTGAGCAGGGGCGCAAGTTCCTCCGAACCGAATACGAAAGGGGACATGCGGCATTCTCCAGGCCAACTTCTTCAGGCCAATTGCCGGCCTTGTTCTAAGCTGTACCAACGCCTTGAAGGGTCGCCGTTGCAAAGCTGGCTACGGTTCCCAATTGAGAGCTTGCTGTTGCGCCTGCAGCAATTCTCGGATCCCGGCTTGGGCCATCTCCACCATTTGCAACAATTGCGGTCGGCTGAAGCAGCCGGCTTCGGCAGTGCCCTGAATCTCGATAAAGGATCCCTGCTCGTTCATGACAATGTTCATGTCTACCTCGGCTTGGCTGTCTTCCTCATAGCACAAATCTACGAGGACTTCCCCCTGCACAATTCCCACCGAAAGGGCCGCCACTTGCTGCCGCAGCGGCGATCCCTGAGCCGGATCCAGCAACCCCTGTTTGCATAGCCAAGTGACGGCGTCGTGCAGGGCCACATAGCCCCCCGTGATCGCGGCGGTGCGAGTTCCGCCATCGGCCTGCAACACATCGGCATCGAGGGTAATGGTGCGGGATCCCAGCTTCTGGAGATCCAGAGCGGCGCGCAGGCTGCGTCCGATGAGGCGTTGGATCTCGGCAGTACGGCCCGATGGTTTCAACATCTCCCGTGGCTGTCGTTGTGGGGTGGCTCCGGGCAACATGCGGTACTCCGCCGTCAGCCAGCCTTGACCGGTATTCTGCAAAAAAGGGGGAACTTCTTCCGCCACACTGGCGGTGCAGAGGACATGGGTATCGCCAAACTTCACCAACACCGATCCGGGCGCATAGCGGGTGAAGCGGCGCTGGAAGGAAACCGGGCGCAATTGAGCAGCCGTGCGGCCATCGGGGCGTTGCCAGCTCATGGGCAGTTCAAAAAGGGATCCCTCGCATTGTCAACCATGTCTGGGCTCAGGGATTGGAAACTATACAGAGCATGACTCGGCTGCCGGCGAGAAACGGATGCGGACGGAAGCGATAAAAAAATGCACCAGCACAAGCTGGCGCCAGCAGTTTAACTCTCACCGGTCAGGCATCAACCTAGACAAAGGCAGGGATCCGAGAGTCTCCCAGGGCCTCTACCAGCGCCCGCACTTGGGCCACCATGGCCACTTCATCCTGGAGCCGGCTGACAGCTTTGCCCACCCCCACACCTGAGGCACCGGCAGCGATGGCCAGGCGCACCGTTACCGTTGAGAGGCCGGAAGCGCAGATAACAGGCACCGAGACCACACGGCTGATCTCATAGGCGGCGGCCAAGGTGGGGGCAGCCTTCTCGATCAAGCCCAGGGATCCCCCGTGAACCGGCTCGGCACTGGTGCTGCCCTCGGTTTGGATGAGATCGGCCCCCAGATCTTCCAGTTTCTCGGCCAATTCCGCCTGCTGATCCAAAGGCAGCGTGTGGGGAACGGTAACCGACAAAAGCGTGCGCGGCAGCAGAGAGCGGGTTTGGCGAGTGAGCTCCAGGACTTCCGCAGCGGAGAAGATGCGGCCCGAAGGGTAGAAGCTGTCGTAATTGCCGATTTCGGCCATGTCGGCCCCCGCTTGGACGGCGGCAGCCAATCGCTGCGGCTCCACCGCCGACACGCAGATGGGCAGCTCGATCTGGGCGCGCACCTGCTGCACCAATTCGGGACTGGCGGCGATGTCCACCCAAGTGGCTCCTCCCTCCTGGGCGGCACGGGTGACTTTCAGCACCGACTGCAGGTCGAAGTTTTGCAGGCCGCTGATGATCTTGAGGGCACGGCGCCGGGCAAGGGCGTCGAAAAGGGCAGCTTGAGAGGCTGTGGTCATAGGCTCGTTAGCTTGTTGAAACGGGATACAAGAGGAGTGAAAGCAAATCGGCTAGGGCAACCTTTGCTCAGTCTAGAGGGTTTGCTGCCATCCTACAAGGGATCCGCCCTTGGCCGGTTACCCCAATCTTTGCGGGCTATCCCAAGATCTTTCAATACAATAGGGATCCCCTCTTCTGCTCTTGCCATGTACCGCTCTCCTTTCCCCTTCTTGGGCCTGGCTGAGCCGGATCCGGAGCTGGCCCAAGCCATTGTGTTGCCTATCCCCTACGAGGCCACCACCTCCTACGGCAAAGGCACGGCCAAAGGCCCTCAGGCGCTGTTGCAGGCTTCTGCCTATGTAGAGATCTACGACGAGGTGAGAGACTGCCAGCCGGCCCTCCACCCCGACTTTGCCGCAGAGACCTCCCGCTACTGGACGGCGCCGCCAGTGGAGTTCGAGGGGCTGGACGCCCACGAGTTGGCCATGGCCGCAATTCAGCGCCGCGCTGCCGAGTGGGTAAGGCCAGGGCGGTTTCTGCTCTCCATTGGCGGGGAGCACTCCATCACTGGCCCCTTGATTGCCGCCCACCTGCCCCACTACCCAGAACTGCACGTGCTGCAGATCGATGCCCACTGCGACCTGAGAGACAGCTACGAGGGATCCCGCTACTCCCACGCTTCCGCCATGGCCCGCGTGGTGGAACAAGTGGGCGGCCGCCTCACCCAAGTGGGGATCCGCTCCCTCTGCGCCGAAGACCGCCAGGCCATTCGCAAGCACCGCTTGCACACCTTCTTTGCCCACAGCCTGCACGGCAAGCCAGCCCAGGAGTGGATCCCCGAGGTGATCGCCACGCTGGGATCCCAGGTTTACCTGACGGTGGATGTGGACGGGTTGGATCCTGCGGTCGTGCCGGCCACGGGCACCCCCGAACCCGGCGGCTTGGGCTGGTGGGAGACCGTAGAGCTGATCCGGGCCCTGGGGCAGCAGCGGCAAATCGTCGGCGCCGATGTGGTGGAGCTGGCGGTCACCGGGGAACGGGAAACCGATCGCCGCAGCGCCTTCACCGCCGCCAAGCTGGCCTATCAGATCCTGGCGGCGGCCTTGGGCTAGGCTCCAGAAGAACTGGGCTATGGCTGGGTTCCCCCTGTTTCCACCTGGCCGCTGGAGCACCGGCTCCAATCTCGAAGTATCCAGACAAAACGAGGACTGGACTCTCTCTGTCGAGATCTTCTGCTAGCTTCCTAGGTGGCCCTAGCCATGTCTCCGCCTTCTTCCAGCTCCCTTGAAGCGTCGCCGCCCCCCGTTGACGAAGAGCTCATCCACAGCCGCATTCAGGCCATCCGCGCCCGGATCCCAGGCCATGTGGAGATCATGGCGGTGAGCAAAGGCTACAGCGTCAACCACATCCGCGCCGCCTATCGAGCCGGGATCCGCCACTTTGGCGAAAGCCGAGTGCAAGAGGCAGCCGCCAAACAGGCGCAACTGCAGGATCTGACCGATATTGTCTGGCACTTGATCGGGCATTTGCAGACCAATAAGGTAAAGCCGGCCCTCAGACAATTTGCCTGGATTGACAGCGTCGATAGCCTGCGCCTGGCCAAGCTGATCAACCAAAAAGCCTGGGAGCTGCACCTTACCCCCAAGCTCTGCTTGCAGGTGAAATTGGCCCCGGATCCCAATAAATTCGGCTGGCTCATCCCCGATCTGTTGCAAAGCCTGCCGCAACTGAACCAACTGCTGCAGGTGCAAATTGTGGGCCTGATGACCATTTTGCCTTTGGGCTTGAGCTCAGAGGCAGCCCTAGAGCTGTTTCGCAAGCTGGCCGAGCTGGCGGATCACATCCAGCGCAGCGGCTACGAGCATCTGCAGTTGCACACCCTCTCCATGGGCATGTCCGACGATTACCCCCTGGCGGTGGCCGCAGGCTCCAACCTAATCCGGCTGGGGCGCGCTTTGTTCGCCGATGCCGAACGGAAATAGATAGATGGAGTCTCTATGAAGCCGTTAAATTGTGATTAAATTTTGTGTAAAGCCGCGCAACTCCGGAGTTGCCCTGCAGGGCACGCTCTGGGTTGGAGTTCGGCCTGAATCGGGCAAAAACAGGGCAATCCCGCCCAAAATTTACCCTGTCGGGGAAATTTTAGGGAAACTTGTAATCATTTGCGTCACTCCCGTTAACACGTGTTCAAGCTGGACAAGGAGCGCAGTAGACTCTGGCCAAAGCAGTGGCTGGACAAGTGGGATGACATCTTCACTTCTTCTGGGTAAACTCGACTCGTCGGGCCCATGGGTTTTTTAACCTGCCTCGGCAGCTTCTCGAGCAAACCCTGTCTCGGCCTTTTGAAAAACTTTAACTAAAAATAAAGATTGGAGATGCCCTTTGGCTTGACTGGGCTACTCAAGATCCAATCAAGAGCCTGAATCCTGCGCTTGCCGCAAACCATGACCTGTAGTGAGGATGTGGACGATGAATGTCAATGGAATCTGGAGCAGGGTAAGAGATTTTGTGGGCCTGAATGATCCCGTGGACGGCCTGGAAGAGTACCCTGAGATGGAAGGGCAGGATGATTACCAAGTGCTCTACGAGGGACGCCGTTCCCAACCGGCTCCTGAAGAGCAGGAAGCCAGTGCCCTTCCACGCGGACGTCGACAACGGGGAGCGGAAGCCGGGGAAGGGTCTGTCGGTCGAGAAGAGTCGCGGGGCCATCGGCGCAGTCAACATCGGGATCGCTTAGCAGGGGGCAGTATGGGGAGCAACGTAATTGGATTACCGGGCGTCAACCCACCCACCAGCGAAGTGGTGGTGCTGGAGCCGCGCAGCTTTGACGAGATGGCTCAAGTCATCCAGTACCTGCGGGAGCGCAAGACGGTGATCATGAACTTGACCCTGATGGATCCCGCCGAAGCACAGCGCTCGGTGGATTTTGTTGCCGGTGGCACCTACGCCATCGATGGCCACCAGGAGCGCATTGGCGAAAATATTTTTTTGTTCACCCCCAGCACGGTGACGGTCTCCACCCCCAGTAGCCAAGGGGTGCAGCCGCTGCAGCGTCCCTTGCACAGCCCTGCCCCTCTCTGGCCCAGCAGCTATGAACATTTGCAGGCGGTGGGCCAGCACTAGCCAGTATGGAGCGACCGCTGCTGAGTGTGATCGGGGGGGGAGCCATGGGATCCGCCCTGCTGCGGCGTTGGGTGACTGCGGGGCTTTATCCTGCAGCTCAGGTGGCTTTGCGGGAGCCCGACCCGGACAAGGCCAAGACCCTACAGCAGGAGCTGGGCATTCGGCTGTTGGCGGATCTATCTCAGGCGGGAGAGTCTGAGATTGTATTTTTGGCCGTCAAGCCCCAGGTTTTCCCGCAGGTGGTGGCTGAGATGGGCCAGCCGTCCGCCGCGCAGTTGGTGATCTCGATTATGGCCGGGATCCCTTTGCAGCAGTTGCAGCAGGCTTTTCCCCAGCAGAGGGTGGTGCGCACCATGCCCAACACGCCGGCGCTGGTGGGAGCAGGGATCACGGCTATCTGCTACGGGCCAGGAGTGACGCCTGATCAGAAGGAGCAGGTGGAAAGGTTGTTTCGGGCTGTAGGCCAGGTGGTGACGGTGGCCGAAAGCCAAATGGATGCGGTGACGGCCCTGTCGGGATCGGGGCCGGGGTATTTGGCGGTGATCCTGGAAGCGCTGATCGACGGGGGGGTGGGGGTGGGGCTGCCGCGTCCCCTCGCCACCCAACTGGCGATGCAGACCTTGGCGGGCACGGCTGCCCTTTTACAGCACGAGAAGCTCCACCCCGCTCTTCTCAAGGATCAAGTGACCAGCCCAGGGGGAACGACCATCGCCGGGATCCAAGTCCTGGAAGAGGCGGGGGTGCGAGGGGCCTTGATGCGGGCAGTGCGGGCAGCCTACGAGCGCTCCCGCCAGCTACAGGGCTCCTAGGGCCTGCCAGAGCGGGCGGGTGATCCAGTTCCATCCCACCTTGAGCTGGTGCTCCAGGGTAGGTAGACGCACCAGGTAGATGGCTCGTCGGGCCAAATAGCCCAGGGGGCCGCTCAGGGTGAGGCCGCCGAGGGCGGAAAGCACCGCCGTATCCGTCCCCAAGCTGAGCATTTCCCCCAGAGAAAAGTAGCGGAACGGCAGCAGGGGCCGCTCCTGCGTGAGCAAGGCCCACAGGTTCCAAGCGCAATAGCCGGCCTGTTGAAAAGCTGCTTGGGCGGTGGCGGGCACCGGCTGGCCTTCGGCATCCACCACCGCCGCTACGTCTCCCAGGGCAAACACTTCTGGAAAGGGGGGAGTTTGCAGGGTGGGCAAAACCTGCAGCCGTCCCCGCTCACTTTTGGGCAGATCCAAGTTGGCGATCACCGCTGCCGGTCGGGTTCCGACGGTCCACAGCACCGCATCCACAAGATCCGTAGCCGTCTCCTGGGCCTCCAGCCGCTGCAATTGTGGGCGGAAGGGGGGGGCGCCGTTCTCGCCCAGAGCCTCGATGCCCAAAACCTTGGTTTGCAACTCCACCTGCACCCGCCGTTGGGCCAACGCCAGTTGGGCCGCCTCCCGGCTGGAAGAAGCAAAGCCCGACAAAATCCGGGATCCCACCTCAATAAGACGGATCCGTCCCCGCGATCCCAGCCGATCTGCCAGCTTGCAGGCCAGTTCCACGCCGCTTGCCCCCGCCCCGGCAATGGCCAGAGTTATCGGCTGAGCCGGATCCCGCTCTTCCAACGTTTTCAGGTAGGCCCGCAGCCGTTGGGCATCGGCCAGGGTGCGAAAGGGAAAAGCGAACTCCGCCGCTCCCGGAACGCTCTGCAAAGGGGTTTCTCCCCCCAGCGCCAGCACCAGCGCGTCGTATTCTAGGCTCTGCCCGTCTTCCAGACCCACTCGGCGGGCTTGAAGGTCAATGGCCTGGACAGAGCCGCGGCGAAATTGCACCGACTCCGAGGGCAGCAGATCTTGGAAGCGGGGAGCCACCTCCCAGTCCTCCATTTCTCCGGTGAGCAGCTCGTACAGCAAAGGAGCAAAGACAAACCGCTCCTGGCGATCGACCAAGGTAATTTGGGGTGGCTCTGACCAGGGTTGCCGGCTCAGTTCCAAAGCTGTGTACAACCCGCCAAAGCCGCCCCCAAGAATGCAAATGCGATTCATGCTCAGATGCTCAGCTTGAGATTACCAAAATTGCGCGACAAGCCCCGACCTAAAAGATAGGCCCTGCCAACGCCAGCGGGCCGACCGGGGATGGCACACCTTATGCTTCATGCTTCGAGCTGACTTGCACTGGCCCGGCTAGACCTCTCCAGCGTAGTCTTTGCTGCCCCAGCCCCGCCAGCCCGGCACTTCCGACAAAGAAGCCCGTCGCTCGTCCAGCCAAGTTTGGAGAATCACTGCCGCCGACTGTTGATCGATCAAACCCTTCTGGGCCTTGGCCGGGATCCCGGCCTCGCGCAGATCCCACTCCGCCTGTACGGTGCTCAGGTATTCGTTGACGGTAATAACGGGAAGATCCACCGCCACCTGCAAAGCGCGCACAAACCGCTGCACCTTGCGGGCCTGGGATCCCACCGAGCCATCTGCCAAAAGGGGGATCCCGACCACCACCACGGTGGCCCGGCGGCGGCGGATCCACTCCTGCACTTGGGCAATGTCTTCGGGCAGGGAACGGCGCCGGATCACCCCCAGGCCGGTAGCCAGCAGCCCCAGCCCGTCGGAGCCGGCCACGCCGATGCGACGGTTGCCCACGTCCAGACCCAGCGCTGAAAAGGGATCCCTTGTGGCAGAATAGTTCAGGTCTGTTGACATCTGTTTATCCCTCTTGCCGACATTGTAACGGCCTGAAACTCCCTGTCTCTAGCCGTGTAGCTCGGCTGAACCTCTATCCTTTTTCGACGACCCTTTTTGGAGCCTTCTCGATGACCAGCGCCACCCTGTCTCTCCCCAAGCACGAAGTTAAAGACCTCAGCCTCAGCTCCTTGGGCAAGCAACGGATCCAATGGGCGGCGCGGGAGATGCCGGTGCTGGCCCAGATCCGGGAGCGCTTTGCCCAAGAAAAACCCCTGGCCGGTCTGCGCCTGGTGGCCTGCTGCCATGTCACCACCGAGACGGCCAATCTGGCCTTGGCCTTGCAGGCAGGGGGAGCCGATAGCGTCCTCATCGCCAGCAACCCCCTCTCCACCCAAGACGATGTGGCCGCCAGCCTGGTGGCCGACTACGGCATCTCGGTCTTTGCCATCAAGGGGGAAGATGTAGAGACCTACCGCCGCCATGTCCAGATCGCCCTGGATCACCGCCCCCATCTCATCATTGACGACGGCGGCGATGTGACGGCGGAGCTGGTTCAGCATCGCCAGGAGCAGGTGTCGGAAATCATCGGCACCACGGAAGAGACTACCACCGGCCTGGTGCGCCTGCGGGCCATGTTCAAGGCGGGGGTGCTCAGCTTCCCGGTGATGACCGTCAACGACGCCGAGACCAAGCACCTGTTCGACAACCGCTACGGCACCGGCCAATCCACCCTGGACGGCATTCTGCGCTGTACCAACATTCTCCTGGCCGGAAAAACAGTGGTGGTGGCCGGCTACGGCTGGTGCGCCAAGGGGGTGGCGATGCGGGCCCGCGGCATGGGATCCCAGGTCATCGTGACCGAGGTCAACCCGGTGCGGGCTCTGGAGGCGGTGATGGATGGCTTTCGGGTTATGCCCATGGCCGAGGCCGCCCCTCTGGGGGATCTGTTCATCACCGTCACCGGCAACAAGCACGTTATCCGCGGCGAGCACTTCGACCGGATGAAAGATGGGGCGATGGTCTGTAACGCCGGCCACTTCGACATCGAGATCGACCTGGTGGCCTTGCAAGAGCGGACGGTTTCCCGGCAGAGCGTGCGCCCCTTTGTGGAAGAATACCGTCTCCAGTCGGGCAAATCGGTGTTCGTGCTGGGGGAGGGCCGGCTGATCAACCTGGCTGCCGCCGAAGGCCACCCCGCCAGCGTCATGGACATGAGCTTTGCCAACCAAGCGCTGGCCTGCGAGTACCTGGTGAAAAACCGTGGCCGGCTGGCGCCAGGGCTGCACCCCATTCCTGCGGAGATCGACGAGGCCATCGCCCGCCTCAAGCTCAAGGCCATGGGGATCCAAATTGACAGCCTTACCCCGGAGCAGATCGAGTACGGCAACACCTGGACGGCAGGAACCTAGAGAAAGCCCCTCACCCCCGCGGTGGAAAACCTGGCCCACCTGCGCCATCTCGCAAGCAGGCAGGTGGGGCGGTAGAGCTCAAGCACCACCGCCCCGGTGCACCTGGGCCCAGACGCGGGTGGGCAGACCCCAGATGTAGATGAAGCCTTCGGCAGCGCGGTGGTCGAACTGATCCCCTTCCCCGTAGGTGGCCAGCTCCGCGTTGTAGAGGGAGTAAGGAGAGCGGCGGCCCACGCAGACAGCCTGGCCCTTGTGCAGGCGCATCCGCACCACGCCGGTAACACTCTTTTGGGTGGTGCAGATGAAGGCGTCCAGGGCCTCCCGCAGCGGCGAATACCAAAGGCCGTTGTAGATCAATTGGCTGTAGGTGGTCTCGATGCCGTACTTGTAGTGGATGACCTCGCGGGTGAGGGTGAGGCTTTCCAGCTCGCGGTGGGCCTGGATCAACACCGTTAGGGCGGGACACTCGTAGATCTCGCGCGACTTGATCCCCACCAGCCGGTTTTCAATCATATCGATGCGACCGACACCGTGGCTGCCGGCTAAGGCGTTGAGCCGCTCGAAGAGGGCTCTGGGGCCAAGGCGCTGCCCGTCCAGCTCCACCGGGATCCCCTCTTCAAAGGCGATCTCCACATAGGCGGGCTCGTCGGGGGTTTGAGAAATAGGCCGGGTGAGGGCGTAGACTTCCTCCGGTGGTTCTTGGTCGGCGTCTTCCAGGATCCCGGCTTCGACGCTGCGGCCCAGGATGTTGAGGTCGATGCTGTAGGGGCTGGACTTTTGCACCGGCATAGGGATCCCGTAGCGCTCGCCGTAGGCAATGGTCTCCTCGCGGGTCATGCCCCACTCGCGGGCCGGGGCCAACACCTTGAGCTTGGGGTTCAAGGCGGCGATGGCCAGGTCGAAGCGCACCTGGTCGTTGCCCTTGCCGGTGCAGCCGTGAGCCACGGCGTCGGCGCCCACCTCTTCTGCCACCTCCACCAACAGCTTGGCAATCAGGGGGCGGGCCAAGGCGGTGGAGAGAGGGTAGCGCTGCTCGTAGAGGGCGTTGGCCTGGATGGCGGGGAAGGCGTAGTCGGCAATCAGGATCTGGACGGCCTCCCGCACCAGGGATTGCTCCGCCCCGGCCCTCAGCGCCTTGGCTTGGATGGCCTCCAGCTCCGCCCCCTGACCCAAGTCCACCGCCAGGGTGACTACCGATTCCACTCCCCACTCGTGCTTGAGATAGGGGATGCAGACGGAAGTATCGACGCCGCCCGAATAGGCTAATACCACTTTCTTTGCCCGTCCCATGCTGCTGCGGATCCCTGCTGGAAAAAAGTTGCTAGCCCATTATGCCTTGTTGCTCGGATCTTAGTTACTCGGCCTGACCCTAGAGGCAGCTTTGTCGGCTATTCTCAAAGGGATTTCTCCCGGGCCTTGGATCGCTGTCCAAAAGGTTGCCGGCGCAAATTGGGGTGTGAGGTCAGGTGAGTATGGCCGGCAAGAGGATCCCGGCAGCACAGCAAAGACTCAGGCGCCAACGAGTGCTGGGGTTGGGGATCCTGTCTCTGCTGGGCTTCGTGGCGGGGATGGGGTTCGCCGCCCTCTCCCAGCCGGAAGGGGGATCGCCCGTCGCCGCTCCAGAGCCGGAGCCGCCCCGTTTTACGGCCCACGGCTGGCCGCTGCTGGATCCCTTGCCGCAGCCGGACGAGATCTGGGAGTGCGAGCTGGTGGTGGTGGGCGGATCCCTGGGGGGCGTGGCGGCTGCAGGCCAAGCCATGCGGGGGGGTGTGCAAACCTGTCTCATCGAGCTCACCCCCTGGCTGGGGGGGCAGATCACCTCGCAGGGGGTATCGGCCATCGACGAGTCCCTCCCCATGCGGCAGCGGGGCAATTTTTCCCGCCACTGGCTGGAGTTTAAGGCCCTCATCGAAAGCCAGCCGCTGCATCTGCCCGCCTGGACAGGGATCCCGCCGGGAACCCGCGTGACCAAGATCAACAGTTGCTGGGTAGGGGGGCTGTGTTTTCCGCCCCAGGCGGGTCTGCAGGCGGTGGAAACCTGGCTGCGGCAGGCGGCTCAGTCTGCTCCCCAGAGTCGCTGGGCCACCCAGACCGCTTTTAAGGGGGCCACCTTCAGCGCTGACGGCTCCCGCATCGAGAGCCTCTACGCCGTGCAGCGGCAGCCGCGGGATCCCAATTTTGTGCCGCCAGGGCGGCTGTGGCGGGAATTGGTGAGCTGGTATGGCTGGCAGGAGACGGAAGTGTTTGCCAAGCGGGTGCTGCGGCTGCAGGCGCCACCGGGCCGCAACCTGTTTGTTATCGACGCCACCGACACCGGCGAGCTGGTGGGCTGGGCGGGGATCCCCTACCGGCTGGGCTCAGAAGGGCGAGATCTGACGGGGGAGCCCAATGCCGCCCCGGCCAGCAACCCGGAGTGCACCCAGGCCTTCACTTTTCCTTTCGTGCTGGCCATCCACGACGATGGCGGGCGCTCCCGCGCCGAGCTGGCCCAGTTGCAGCCGGGCTACTCCCGCGCCGAGCACCGCCGCCAGTTCGACCTGGAGGGGTTTCCCACCTTCAGCGGCCAGAGCTTTTTCAACTACCGCCGCATCGTCAGCAAAGGCCGCACGGATCCCTTCCACAGCACACCGGTGCCGGGCGACCTGACGCTGGTGAACTGGAACCGCGGCAACGACTGGGGGATCATGAACCCGCCCCTAATCCTGACAGAAGAGCGGCTGGTGGCCTCAGGGCAGCGCCACAACTGGCTGGGGGGGCTGGACGTCTCCGCCCTCAAAGATGGAGAAAACCACGCCCTGCTCTTTGCCGAGTGGCTGATGGAAACCCAAGCCCGCGCCGGCTATCCCCTCTCGTTGGTGTTTGCCGAGGACTCTTTGCTGGGCACCCGCTCCGGCCTCAGCCTCTACCCCTACATCCGGGAGGGGCGGCGCATCCTGGGGCGAGCTGCCTACGGCCAGGCGGAATTCCAGATGCTGGAGCAAGACATCCGCGTCGGCACCAGCGGGGGACGGGACTTTAGCCCCACCGCTGTAGGGGTGACTCACTACGCCATCGACATGCACGGCTGTCGCTACCGCAACTGGGAGCCTTCCCTGTCGGCCAGCTCGGCGCCCGTCAACGAGTTTTCCGTCCGCCCCATCGTCATCCCCCTAGAGGCCCTGATCCCCCAGAAAGTGGATAACCTGCTCATCGGCGGCAAAGGGATCGCCGTCAGCCACATCGTCAACGCCGCCACCCGCACCCATTACGGCGAGTGGACCATCGGCTCGGCAGCGGGGCTCATCGTAGCCTGGTTGCACAGCCAGGATCCCGGCTTGATCCCGGCCCAGATTGTGCCGCAGGGCAAGATGGCCGACTTGCAGCGCTACCTGGTTGCCCATGGACAGCGGCTGCACTGGTAGGCAGTTGCCGCCGCCCTACCCCTCTGCGCCGGAAGGCAGCGCCTCGGGATCCCCTTTTCCGCCATAGCGCCGCTGCCGCCACCACACCAGCAGAGGGCTGGCGATGAAGATGCTGGAATAGACCCCCAAGCTAAAGCCAATGAGCAGAGCGATGGCAAACCCCTTCAGGGTGGCTCCCCCAAAAATGGCAATGGCCACCAGGGGCAGCATCGTTGTCAGGGTGGTATTCAAAGAGCGGGCAAAAGTCTGGTTTAGAGATAGGTTCACCACCTCGGCAAAGCTGACCTTGCGGCTGACCAGACGCAGATTTTCCCGGATGCGGTCGTAGATAACCACCGTGTCGTTGACGGAAAAACCAATGATGGTTAGCAGCGCCACCACAAACAGGCTGTCCACCTCCATGCCCACCGTTAGGCCCAAAAGGGCAAACAGACCTGTTGTCAGCACCACATCGTGCAGCAAGGCCACAATGGCAAACACCGCGTAATCCCACTGGAAGCGCAGGGCCAGATACACCACAATGAGCCCAAAAGAGATGAGCACAGCCACGAGGCCGGAACGCAAGAGCAAGCGCCCCACCGTCGGGCCTACCGTCTCCACTAGGTTGCGCTCAAAAGGGCCTACCTGTTGCCGCAGCGTCTCCTCTACCGCTAGGCGCTCCTGCTCAGTCAAAGGGGGCATGCGGATCAAGGCTTCCTGACTGGTCTGGGTGTCCAGTTGGATGATGCTGCTGCCCAGGTTGTGTTCCTGCAGCGCCCGCCGCAGCTCTTCGGTGGTGACAGGCCGCTCAAAACGCAGATCCAGCAAGGTGCCGCCGGCAAAATCCAGCCCCAGCCGCAGCGGTGTCCCTAGAGAGGCCAGAGAAAAGGCCATGCTGACCAGCCCCACCAGCAACACCGCCAGGGAAAGGGTAAACCAAAGCTTGCTGCGCCCGACGATGTCGAAGCGGTAGTCAAGCAACCGCCGGGATCCCACCGCCGGATCGGGGGGGGATAACTCTTGCGCCGTCATGATTGAGCCGCCTCCATGCGAACGCCGTAAAACTCAGGTTTGCGCAGGGCAGGGATCCCCATTGCCGCCAGCAGCAGGGTGCGGGTGCAGGTGATGGCCGTGAAAAAGCTTACCAGAATGCCAATGGCCAAGGTGACGGCAAAGCCTTTCACCAGCCCCATCCCCAGCCAGAAAAGTACGCCACAGACCAAAAGGGTGGTGACGTTGCTGTCGAGGATGCTGCTGAAGGCGCGATTAAACCCTTCCGAGATGGACTTATAGATGGACTTGCCCGCCCGCAGCTCCTCCTTGATGCGCTCGAAGATCAGCACGTTGGCATCCACCGCCATGCCGATGCTGAGGATAAAGCCGGCGATCCCTGGCAGGGTCATGGTCACCCCCAGCAGTTGGAACAGAGCAAACGTACAGAGGGCGTAGATGAGAAGAGCGAGGTCGGCAATGAGCCCCGGCAGGCGGTAGTAGGCCACCATAAAGACAAAAACCAGCACCAGGCCGCCAATGCCGGCATAGAGGCTGCGGCGCACGCTCTCTTCCCCCAACGTGGCCCCGACGGTGCGGTTTTCAATGACGCGAATGGGAACCGGCAGCGCTCCCGCCTTGAGCTTCACCGCTAGATCGGTGGCGGTTTCCACCGTGAAATTGCCCGTGATCACCGCTGTTCCGCCGGTAATGCCGGTGCGGGCAAACTCCGGCCCCACGATGGGGGCGCTGATCAGCACGTCGTCGAGAAAAATGCCAAGCGGACGCCCTGTTCCGGCCAACTCTCGGGTGAGCTGAGTAAACTTTTCTGCCCCTTCTGGCTTGAACTCCAACAGCACTTCCCAGCTCTGGGATCCGCGACGAGGGGCTTGGGGATAGGCGTTGCGCAGCAGATCCCCTGTCAGGCCGACCCGTTCAAACAGGGCGTCGGGATCCTCCCCCGCCGTTATCTCCCCCCGCTCGTTGCGGGGCAGGGCGCTGACCGGCACCAAGCCCTTGCGAAACTCCAACTGGGCCGTATCGCCCAAAAGAGCAACAGCCCGATCCGGATCCGCCACCCCCGGCAGTTGCACGAACAGGCGGTCTTGGCCGCTGATCTGCACCAGAGGCTCGGCCACCCCCAGGCCGTTGATCCGCTGCTGGATCACCGCCTCCACCCCCTGCATCACCTCAGAGGTGATCTCGGGTACCTCTTCCGTAGGCAAAGCCTGCAGGGTGAGCTGCGTCCCTCCTTTGAGGTCAAGGCCGAGGCGAACTTCGCGGCTAAAGCCCAGATAGACGAGGGCAGCCACCACTGCCAAGATAAAGATCAGCCCTCGCAGAAAAGCGAGGCGACTGAGCCACAAAGCTGGAGATCTGGCCATACTGCTGAAAAAGTGAGGAATACGGGCGCACTCGATCCGAGGCCCTCAGGATTTCGGCACTTTTTGATCCTATCGCACACGGGATCCCCGGCTGGAGAGGGATGTTCCCCAGCCCCTGAGCCGGGGAGGAGCTCATCATGTCTGTCCTGGCAGTTCAACCCATCTCTACAGGCCTTGACCGAGCTCTCGGCAGGCGCTTTTCCCCGAGGACGGGGCAGAGCTAAGATAGCGGGGAATGTTTCGTTACGCCTTGGCCCATGACCCTTGTCTCTGAGACCGAGCCCTCGCCCCAAGCCACGGTAACCCCTGACTCTGAGCGGGTGCCGGATCCGGAGTTTCCCTACGAGGTCGAGATGACCTTGATGGAGCACTTGGAGGAGCTGCGCAGCCGCCTGTTGGCCAGCGTGATCGCGGTGGCGATCTGCATCATTGCTTGCTTTCTGGTGGTGAACCGCATTGTCGCCCTGCTGGAGGTGCCGGCGCGGGGGGTGACCTTTTTGCAACTGGCGCCGGGGGAGTATTTCTTCGTCTCCATGAAGGTGGCGGCCTATTCGGGGTTGCTGTTGGCCACGCCCTTTTTGCTCTACCAAATTGCCCGCTTCGTCTTGCCGGGGCTGAGCGTGAAGGAGCGCAAGCTGCTGGGGCCGGTGGTGCTGGGATCGAGCCTTCTCTTTGTGGCTGGCTTGGTCTTTGCTTACTATCTCCTCATTCCGGCGGCACTTAACTTTTTCATTCGCTATGGCGAAGGGGTGGTGGATCAGGCCTGGTCCATCGACCGCTACTTTGAGTTTGTGCTGCTGCTGTTGTTCAGCACCGGCTTGGCCTTTCAGGTGCCGATTTTGCAGGCGCTGCTGGGGGGGTTGGGGCTGGTGAGTGCTGAGCAAATGCTCAAGGGCTGGCGTTACGTGGTTCTGGGCTCGGTGGTGGCAGGGGCCATTCTCACCCCTTCCACGGATCCCCTCACCCAGAGCCTCTTGGCCGGGGCGGTGACGTTTCTATACTTGTTTGGCATTCTGCTGGTGAAGATCCTTGGCAAATGACCTGAAGCTGCATGCGCTGATCCTGGCGGCTGGGTTTTCCACGCGGATGGGAGAACCGAAAGCCCTGGTGCCCTGGAAAGATGGGCAAACCCTGCTTTCTTACCAGATTTTTCAGTGGCGACAGGCAGGGTTTCAACCTTGGGTGGTGCTGGGATCCCAGCATCTGGCGGCGGCCCAAGTTCACTTGGCGGGGGCAGAGGTGCTGATCAATCCGGCTCCTGAGCTGGGCAAGACCCACTCTATTCGGGTGGGGGTGGAAGGGATCCCTGCCGATTTTCGCGTGTTGGCCATTTCGGGGGTGGATCAGCCCCGTCCGGCCTGGATCTACCACAGCTTGCTGGAGTACCATCTGCGCCATCGCGCTTGGGCGACGGTGCCGGTGCATCGAGGACGACGAGGACACCCCGCCCTGATCGACGGGCGCTTGCGGGAAGAGTTGCTGTGTCTCCGAGAGGAAACCCTGGGCCTGCGCCGGTTGTTGCAGGATCTGGGTAAACGGGTACAGGAGGTGGAGCTCTATACCCCCGAGATCTTCTTGGAGTGCAACACTCCTGCCGACGTGGAAGCTGCCGCTGGCGGTCGCGACAGCGTTGCCCAGTAGGATATTCTCTTTCTTGTTCGCATGAGAAAAGCCCTTTATCCTGCCAGCACCTACGATCCTGCTTGTCCGGTCGGCAGCTACTGGGACAGCACGATAGAGAATGCCGGTTGGCGGCATCCGGCTCCTTTGCTGGGGCAGGTGGGCGCCGAGGTGGTCATTGTGGGGGGCGGATTGACGGGCCTATCGACGGCTCTGCACCTGGCCCGCGACCACGGCATTTCCGCCTGCCTGTTGGAAGCGGGATCCCTGGGGTGGGGGGCCTCAGGGCGCAACGGCGGCTTTTGCGGGGTGGGGGCGAGCCATCTCACCCATGCCCAGATGGTGCGGCGGGTGGGCCTGGCGGAGACGGAGCGCTACTACCGGGATCAATGGCAGGCGGTGGAGACGGTGCAGGAGCTGGCCGCCGTCGAGGGCTTCTCGCTGGAAGTGCAGGGACAAGGCTGCTACGCGGTGGCCCATCGTCCACAGGCCTGGCCGGAATTGGAGGCCGAATACCAGATCTGTACTCAGGTGGCAGGCTACCCGGCCCAGCTCCTCAGCCCCAAAGAGCTGCGGGAACGGGGCTTTGACAGCCAAGAGAACTATGGTGCTCTCCACATCGGGGTGGGGTTTGGCCTCAACCCCCTTAAGCTCACCCAAGGGCTGGCCCAAGCGGCCCACAGGTGGGGAGCGCAACTGCACAGCGCCAGCCCGGTCATCGCCTGGGAAAAGGTGGGATCCCAGCACCTTTGCCACACGCCAGGGGGAACGGTGCGGGCCCGGCACCTGGTCATCGCCACCAACGGCTACACCCCAGAGACCTTGTACCCCCAACTGGCGGGATCCCTGTTGCCGGTGCTGTCCAACATCCTGGTCACCCGCCCTCTGACGCCTGCGGAGCAAAAAGCGCAGGGGTGGTGGGATCCGACCCCGGTTTACGACACGCGGCGGCTGCTGTTCTATTACCGTCTTCTGCCGGACGGGCGCCTGCTGTTTGGGGGGCGCGGCGGCACCCGCAATACTCCGGCAGAACGACAGCGCCTGCAGGCTTGGATGACTCGGCAGCTCTACCGCCTCTTTCCCACCTGGGAGGGGGTGGAGATCGAGTACGCTTGGAACGGCCTGGTCTGCCTTTCGCGGCAGCTTCACCCCCATATTGGCCCTTCGCCGACGGATCCCAGCTTGTGGTATGGCCTGGCCTACCATGGCAGCGGCGTGGCCACAGCAGTGTGGGCGGGCAAAATGCTGGCCCAGGAGATCGCCGGCAGCCGGCCCCCCATCAGCGCTCTGTTTCGCCAGCCGCCTCGCGTTTTCCCTTTGCCCTGGCTGCGGCTTCACTACCTGCGGCTGGGGTATCTCTGGTGGCAGTTGACGGATGGTTAGCTCCGCCAAGTGTGCGGGGGATCCCTCTGTTCGGTGGAGCAGTCCTGCCTTAGCCTAGTCGTAGTTTGGGCAGAAAAATATCGCTTGTCGTCGCTCCTGAGGTACCCAGTGCTGTTCCCGTCTTGCCGTCGGCCTGCTCCAGATCCCTCTTCTCT
>NZ_JANSJH010000014.1:19040-39588 GCF_047462495.1 Synechococcus sp. H55.2
AGGGCAGCGGCTGGGATTGGCACTGCTGCTTGGCTTGCCCACCATGTTTTGGCCTTGGCCCGGATTTGCCCAGATTGCCGGATCCCTGCTCAGCCCTTTGGTGGCCGCCTGGATCCGCTCCGAGGTGCAGCAGGTGGACAACTTGCAGGTGCAGATCGCCGGTTCCGACGCCCAGATTTTGAACGGCCAGATCCCCCAGGCCCAGGTGTCGGGAGACAACCTTATCTATCAGGGATTCCAGGTCAGCCACCTGCGGCTGCAGGGCCAGGATATTCGCCTCAACGTGGGCGAAGCCATCCAAGGACGCAGCCCGCTGCGGCTGTTGGCCCCTGTGCCGGTGCAGGTGAGCTTGCGCCTCACCGAAGACGATCTTAACCGCACCCTTCAGTCTCCCCTCATCCAGTCTCAACTGGCCCAGGCACAGGTGCAACTGCCCTTTGGAGGTCAAGCGGTGCCCTTCTTGATCCGCCAGCCCCAGGTCACCTTGGAGCAAAATCGGCTGCGCATCCAGGCCCAATTGGTGACTCCCGAGGGGGTGGAGGTGCCGGTTACGGTGCTAACCGGCCTAGAAGCCCAGGGCCCCAACCAGTTGCGGCTGGTCAACCCTCTGTGGGTGAACGAAGGCCAAGAGATCCCCATCCCCGGCCTGGCGGATTTCCCCATTCAGTTGGATCCGGGCGTGCGCATCGACCGCCTGGAGTTGCAGCCCAGCCAAATCCTCTACGAGGGCATGTTGGTCATCTACCCGGAAGCGGCGGCGGTGCCGCAGGGGTAGGGGCCGGCGTTCCCCGCTTTGGCCCGCCTTCAGACGGTGCGGGCGGGCTCTGCTGCGACCAAGGATGTGATCGGGATCAGACCTGGAGAGCGGGCCTTTGCGGCAAGATCCTGCTAGCGGTTAGCGGGAAAACCCTTTGCGGGCCTCACGTAGGAGTGGTGTATTGAGGTGAAGCCATGATCCAGGGATCCCGGAGGCAGCCATCCAACTGCACACTCAAGCCCTTAATCTGCTGGGCGCTGCCGCTGATCTTGTCGGTCGTTTTTTTGGGGAGCTGTGCCGGCGATCCAGTTTCTACGCTGCCTCTGGACGGCACGGCTGCCGGCACCCGCACGGCTACACCCCCAGGGCGAACTTTCTCCGATATTCCACCCGGTCGGGATCCCCGTCTGAAGCACCTTTGGGCCAGCTTTGTCATCACGTCTGAGCAGTTGCAATCTGCCCGCGAGGCTCCCGTTGCGCTCCATCCGCAGGCTCTCCTTCCCTGCACCGACTGCGAGGGTATTCCATGGCAACCGGGATCCCCACCCCCCACCCCCTCCTCCCGCGCCTTGGGCACCTATCGGCCTGACCAGCTCACCTTCTCCTTCCGCGTTGAGCCCCACGAGACGTCCACCCGCCTCAGCGGCAGCTTGCACCTGGATACTACCACGCCTCTGATTCACCCCGGCGAGGGGGTGCGCCTGGCGATCCAACGGGCTTTCTGGGGAGAAGACGCGCTGGAGCCGCTGCCGCCTCCCCAGGACTTCCACCCTCAGCAGATCAGCCGCGGCTGGTTCCAGGAGCGCAGTTGGATCTTCCCCTTCCCGCTGCCGGCTGCCAACACCACTGCTGCCTTGCGGCTGGATTGGCTTCTAACCTCCCCGATTCCGCCCGATTCTGCTCCCTTTCAACGGGGCAGGCCGCTGCCGCCCCCCACGGGCCGGCTGTATCACGGGGTCGCCTGGTCGGGCATGCCAACTTGGGAGCAGCTCTTGTCCTATCGCCAGGCCATCGGCCAGCCCCCTGCCTGGGCAGCCGTAGAACACCTGTGGGATCCCCGCCAGGACTTTCCGCAGTCGTTGGCCAGTCGCCTGCGGGAGAGCGGCTCTGTTCCCTACCTGCGCCTGCGGCTGGATCCGGCTCAGCTTTCCGCCTTGGCCAGTGGGGAACAGGACGAGACTTTGCGCTCTTGGGCCCGCGCCATCCAGCGCTTTGCCACTCCCATCATCCTGGCCGTCGTTGTGGGAGACGGGGATCCCGAATTGCAACGACGGGCCTACCGACACCTGATGCAAACCCTGCGCTCCGAGGCCAACTTGCTCTGGGTTGTGGAGCTGGAGGGAGAAGATGCCGCAGCCGTGTCCGCCTGGGCTGGGTTCTCTGAGATGGATTGGCTGAGCCTACCGGGGGATCCCGCCACCTTTGAACCGATGTACCGCCGCCTTGTGGCTCTCAACCCGGAAGTGCCTGTGCTGCTCCGCGGGCCGGCCTTGGGCTCAGAAGCCGCTCAACCTCTGCTGGCAGGTCTAGAAGACCAACGCTGGCCCCAGGTAATTGGCTGGAGCTGGGCCCTGGGCGCGGATGGGATCCCGCCTGCAGCAGCCCAGGACTGGCAGCAGCATCTGCAACAGGGGGATGCCAAGATATGGCTGGGGGAAATGCAGGTGCAACCCCCGCCCAGCCCCCTTCCCTCGCCCAAGCCCTAAAAGAGGGCAACCTGTCTGGAAAAATCGCCCGGAAAAGTCGATAATAGGCCAGCCGTTTTACCTTTTCTTCCGCAATTGTGGCCTTGACCCCCTCATCACCCCCCTTGTCTCGCTTTGCCCAGGCCATCCAGGAGGGGGAGTTCCTGCTCACCGCCGAGATCACACCCCCCAAGGGATCCGACACCAGCACCCTGCTGTCTCTGGCCCAGCAGCTCAAAGGTCGGGTGCATGCCATCAACATCACCGACTCCAACCGCGCCATGGCCCGCATGAGCCCCCTGGCCGCCTCGCTGCTGTTGCATCAGGTGGGCGTTGAACCCATCCTGCAGTTGGCCTGTCGGGATCGCAACCGCGTGGCTCTGCAGGGGGATCTGTTGGGGGCCTCGGCGCTCGGCCTGCGCAACGTGTTGGCCCTCACCGGGGATCCCATCCACATCGGCGATTGCCCCGACGCCCGCGCTGTGTTCGACCTGGAATCGGTGCGCCTGCTGCGGCTTATCCAGCGGCTGAACAATGGCCTCGACTGCAACGGCAAGCCCCTCCCCGACGGCGGCACCTGTCTGTTTCCGGGAGCAGCGGTAGAACCCCAATCCGGCAGCTTTTCCGGCCTGGAGCGGCGCTTCCAGCGCAAGCTGGAAAACGGGGCCCAGTTTTTCCAAAGCCAGATGGTGACCGACTTCGAGCAACTGGAGCGCTTTATGGACAAGCTGGGTCGCCCCGCCGGCAAGCCCATCCTGGCCGGCATCTTCCTGCTCAAATCCGCCAAAAATGCCCAATTCATCAACTGCAACCTGCCGGGGGTACAAATCCCGGACGCCATCATCCAACGGCTGGCCAACGCTCCCCATCCCCTAGAAGAAGGGATCCGCATCGCCGCCGAACAGGTGCGCCAGGCCCGTCAGATCTGCCACGGCGTGCACCTGATGGCCGTCAAAGCCGAACATCTCATCCCGCGTATCCTGGACGAGGCCGGGATCCCCCCTCTGGCTGGCTAGCTCAACACCTGCTCCAGCCCGTAGACCAATCCCTTGAGCTGCAGCACCTTGCGGATCCCCAGGATCACCCCCGGCATAAAAGCCACCCGATCCGTGGTGTCGTGCCTTAAGGTAAGGGTTTGCCCCATGCCGCCGAAGATCACCTCCTGGTGGGCGACTAGCCCCGGCAGGCGCACGCTGTGGATGGGAATGTTGGGGCCGGGGATCCCGCCCCGCGAGCCGGGGAGCAGCTCTTTTTCTTCCACTTCGGGCGGGTTGAAGGCTTTGCCCAGTTGACCCAGCCGTTGGGCCGTCTGCAGGGCCGTGCCGCTGGGGGCATCCGCTTTGCGGTTGTGGTGCAGCTCGACGATCTCAACATGGTCAAAATATTGCGCCGCCTGCAGTGCCATCTGCTGCAACAAAATCATGCCGATGGCAAAGTTGGGCGCGATCAAACAGCCCACCCCCGACTTATCCGCCAGATCCCGCAGCCGCTCCACCTGCTCCGGCGTCAGGCCCGTTGTCCCCACCACCGGGCGCACCCCAAAGGCAATGGCCGAGCGGACATGTTCAAACACCGCCTGCGGATGGGTGAAATCCACCATCACACCGCGGCTGCTCCGCTGCGACAACCTCAGCAACTGCCCCGCTAGGTCATCGGTAATCTCCACCCCCAGGGATCCCAGGCCCAGCACCTCGCCGATGTCCAAGCCCAGTTGCGAGCGGGCTACCGCCCCCGCCAGGGTCATGTCGGGCGTCTGGGCAACAGCTCTCACCACCTCCCGCCCCATCTTGCCCAGTGCCCCCACCACCAAGACCGGGATAGGGGATGGGTTGGCTTCTGGAGTTGCCAACCCCTGATCGACCGGATCAACCGCTGCCGTCACCCCTTGCCACCCTCATCCACGCTCTACAACTGCGAAGACCGGGATCCCCGGAGAGCCATCACAACTTCACCTCAATATCCACCCCCGCCGGCAGATCCAGCTTCATCAAAGCATCGATGGTTTTGGAAGAGGGGGAATAGATGTCGATAATGCGGCGGTGGGTGCGGGTTTCAAAATGTTCCCGCGAATCCTTGTCGGTGTGCGGAGAACGCAACACACAGTAGATGCGGCGCCGGGTAGGCAGAGGGATGGGGCCCACGGGCACAGCATCGGTACGACGGGCCGTGTCCACGATTTTGTCGCAAGAAGTATCCAGCAGCCGATGATCGTAGGCTTTCAGGCGAATGCGGATTTTCTGTTGGGTCAGGGTAGGCATGGCCGGAGAAAGAGAACGGTACAACAAAAAACCGACAGGGATCGAGTTGATCTGGGGCAACCAGCGCTCAATCCCTGCCGGGAAAAGACAACTTACTTCAGGATCTTGGAGACAACACCCGCCCCGACGGTACGACCACCCTCGCGAATGGCAAAGCGCATCCCCTGCTCGATGGCGATGGGCTGGATCAGCTCCACCGTCATCCTGACCCGGTCGCCGGGCATCACCATCTCCGGCTGCGAGCCATCGTCAGCCGTAAAGGAGGAGATGGTACCGGTTACATCGGTGGTGCGTACATAGAACTGGGGACGATAGCCGGCAAAGAACGGCGTGTGGCGACCTCCTTCCTCTTTCTTGAGGACATACACCTCAGACTCGAAGTTGGTGTGCGGGGTAATGCTCTTGGGCTTGGCCAGCACCATGCCGCGCTCCACCTCGTTCTTCTGAATGCCGCGCAGCAGCACACCGACGTTGTCGCCAGCGATCCCTTCATCAAGGGTCTTCTGGAACATCTCTAGACCAGTAACGGTGGTGGAGCGAGTTTCCCGCAGCCCCACCAGTTCCACCGTTTCGCCCACCTTGATGCGGCCCCGCTCGATCCGGCCTGTGGCCACCGTGCCCCGACCGGTGATCGAGAAAACGTCTTCTACGGCCATCAGGAAGGGCTTGTCCACATCCCGCTCCGGCGTGGGAATGTAAGAGTCTACCGCATCCATCAGCTCGTAGATCTTATCCACCCAGGGATCTTCGCCGCGCTGAGTTTTGGGGTTGGCCTGCATCCTTTCCAAAGCCTTGAGGGCGGATCCCCTGATGATGGGGATGTCATCGCCGGGGAAGTCGTATTTGGAGAGAAGCTCCCGCACTTCCAGCTCCACCAGCTCCAGCAGCTCTGGATCGTCCACCATGTCCACCTTGTTGAGGAAGACCACCAAGCTGGGCACCCCCACCTGACGGGCCAACAGGATGTGCTCCCGCGTTTGGGGCATGGGGCCATCAGCCGCAGACACCACCAAGATGGCTCCATCCATCTGGGCTGCACCCGTGATCATGTTTTTCACGTAGTCAGCGTGGCCGGGGCAGTCCACGTGGGCGTAGTGACGCTTCTCCGTCTGGTACTCCACGTGGGCGGTGTTGATGGTGATACCGCGGGCTTTTTCTTCCGGCGCTGCGTCGATCTCGTCATACCGTTTGGCTGTGGCCTGACCCAAAGCAGCCAAGGTGGTGGTGATGGCAGCCGTCAAAGTGGTCTTGCCGTGGTCAACATGGCCGATGGTGCCAACGTTGACATGGGGTTTGGTACGTTCAAACTTAGCGCGTGCCATGAATCGTCACTTCCTTTTTGGTTTCAGTCAGCTACTCATTTCCTTTGTTTTTGGCAATGATGGCTTCGGCGATACTGCGAGGAACTTCCTCGTAGTGGCTGAACTCCATCGTAAAGGTGCCTCGACCCTGGGTTTTGGAGCGGATATCGGTGGCGTAGCCAAACATCTCTGCCAATGGAACTTTGGCATTGACCTTGGTGATGCCGCCTTCCGTATTCATCCCCTCCATCTGGCCGCGGCGGGCGTTGATGTCCCCGATGACGTCCCCCACAAAGGCTTCAGGAACTTCCACCTCGACCTTCATCATCGGCTCCAGAAGGACAGGGCTCGCTCTGCGAGCTGCCTCCTTCAGAGCCATCGAACCGGCGATCTTAAAGGCCATTTCGCTGGAGTCCACCTCATGGTAGGAGCCATCCACCAGGGTGGCGCGGATGTCGATCAGGGGATAGCCTGCCAGCACGCCGGATTCGCAGGCTTCCCGGATCCCTTGCTCAGCCGGCCCGACATATTCTTTGGGCACAACGCCACCCACGATTTTGGAGACAAACTCAAAGCCTGTACCCGGCTCTGCAGGCTCCAGGTCGATAACCACATGGCCATACTGACCCCGGCCACCACTCTGGCGAACAAACTTGCCTTCGACGCGGCTGACCGGCTTGCGAATGGTTTCGCGGTAGGCCACCTGCGGGTTGCCGACATTGGCCTCTACGTTGAACTCCCGCAGCATCCGATCCACCAGGATCTCCAGGTGCAGCTCGCCCATGCCGGAGATGATGGTTTGATTGGTCTCGGGATCCACCGAGACGCGGAAGGTGGGATCCTCTTTGGCCAAGGCCTGGAGGGCCTTGGAGAGCTTATCGATGTCGGCCTTGGTTTTGGGTTCTACAGCCACTGAGATCACTGGCTCTGGGATAAACAGAGACTCCAAGATCACGGGAGCATTTTCGTCGCAGAGGGTGTCTCCGGTGGTGGTGTCCTTCAGGCCCACCACAGCCCCCAGATCGCCTGCCCGCAGCTCATCCACGTCCAAACGTTCATCTGCTTTCAACACCACCAGGCGGGAGATGCGCTCTTTTTTGTTTTTGGTGGAGTTGAGCACATAGGTGCCTTTGGTCAACACTCCCGAATAGACGCGAATGAAGGTCAGATCCCCGTACTTATCGCTCATCAACTTGAAGGCCAGCGCCGAGAAAGGCTCATCGTCGCTGGCCTTGCGCGCCACCTCCGAGCCATCCGGCAGCACCCCCTTGATGGCGGGAATGTCGATGGGAGAAGGGAGGTAATCCACCACCGCGTCCAGCAGCATCTGCACACCCTTGTTCTTGAAGGCAGAGCCGCACAGCATCGGCACAATTTGGCCGCTGATGGTGCCTTTGCGCAGACCAGCCATCAGGTCGGCTTCGCTCAGGTCTTCCTCGGCAAAGTATTTCTCCATCAGGGCTTCGTCGGTCTCGGCCACCGCCTCCACCAGCTTGGCCCGGTATTCCGCCACGAGATCTTTCATCTCCTCCGGAATGGGGGCGGGACGAATGTCCTTGCCGATCTCATCCATGTAGATACGGGCCTGCATGCGCACCAGATCGACGATGCCGCGGAACCCGTCTTCAGCTCCAATGGGCAGTTGGATGGGCACAGCGTTGGCCTTGAGGCGCTCCCGGATCTGGTTGTAAACCTTGAGGAAATTGGCCCCCATGCGATCCATTTTGTTGACAAAGGCAATGCGGGGCACGTTGTAACGATTGGCTTGCCGCCAGACGGTCTCAGACTGAGGTTGCACGCCGCCCACCGAGTCAAAGACGGCGATTACCCCATCCAGCACCCGCATGGAGCGCTCAACCTCGATGGTGAAATCCACGTGCCCAGGCGTGTCGATGATGTTGATGGTGTACTCCGGTGCGCCGAGGAGGGGCTGGGAAGGATTTTCGGGATCCCGCTTGGTCCAACGGGTGGTGATGGCCGCAGCCGTGATGGTGATGCCCCGCTCCCGCTCCTGAGCCATCCAATCGGTTACCGCAGTTCCGTCGTGGACTTCGCCAATTTTGTGCACCAGACCGGAATAGAAAAGGATCCGCTCTGTGGTCGTGGTCTTGCCGGCATCGATATGAGCCGCGATGCCAATGTTTCGGACTCGTTCCAGGGGAACTGTGCGTGCCACGTCAACCTCCCAATCCTCGTCGCCCTGCGATTTGGGCAACCTAAAAAATCCTTTACAATTCTAATCTTTTTTGCCGATTTTGCTCCACTTGCCCGAACTCTGGGTGGACAGAGCAGGGATCCCAGGGACTACCCACCGCCCTGCCAAACGGATTCAGTAGCGGTAGTGGGCAAAGGCCTTGTTGGCCTCGGCCATGCGATGCACTTCCTCCCGCCGCCGAATGGTGCTGCCGGTTTCGTTGGCCGCATCCATGATCTCATTGGCCAGCTTGGCGGCCATGGTGCGGCCGGGACGGGCGCGGGAAAAGGTGACCAACCAGCGCAGCGCCAGGGAAGTTCCTCGTTCTCCCCTCACCTCCACCGGGACTTGATAGGTAGCCCCGCCCACCCGACGCGCCTTGACCTCCACCAGGGGGGTGGCGTTGCGGACAGCATTTTCCAACAGAGGCAGTGGCTCTTGACCGGTGCGCTCCCGCACAATGTCCAGAGCCTCGTAAAGGATCCTGGCAGCCAGGGAGGCCTTGCCCCTCTGCATCAATTTGCGGATCAGCATGGTGACCAAGCGGCTCCCGTATTTGGGATCCGGTGGCACATCACGGCGAGGCGCACGGTTGCGGCGAGACATAAGAGGTGGGTTACCTGTTGCAGAAAGGGTTGGGAAAGGAGGACAAGCGAGATGCCAAAGGCTATTTTTTCTTGCCGGCGGCGGCTGGGGCTTGGCCGGGCTTGGGCCGTTTGGCCCCGTATTTGGAGCGGCCTTGCTTACGGTCTTTTACCCCTGCAGCATCGAGTGTGCCGCGGATAATGTGATAGCGCACGCCGGGCAGGTCTTTGACTCGTCCTCCGCGAATCATGACCACCGAGTGCTCTTGCAGGTTGTGGCCGATGCCGGGAATGTAAGCTGTGACCTCAAAGCCAGAAGTGAGGCGAACGCGAGCTACTTTTCGCAGCGCCGAGTTGGGCTTTTTGGGTGTTGTCGTGTACACTCGGGTGCAAACCCCCCGCCGCTGTGGACAACCCTTCAGGGCAGGGGACTTGGTTTTGCGGACGGCGACGCTGCGCTCCTCGCGGATCAGTTGCTGGATGGTGGGCATGGGCTGGCAAAGAAGGCTACAACTCAAGTTATCCGGCAGTATTGAATCCTAGCAAGGCGGGATCCCAGCGTCAACTTAGGGATCTGCTGCCGGGGCTGTGACTTGAGTCTTTTGACTAGACTGGAGCCATCGGCAGGAGGTGGGGAGAGGGGCAACAGGCGATGGGCTGGCTGGATTGGTGGATTGCGCTTCCCTGTCCGCTCTGCCAGCGCCCGGCCAAGGCTGTGTTTTGTCGAGACTGTCAGCAGCGATTGCAGGCGGAGCGGCTCGACTCTTGGCCAGTTACCACTTCGCCTTGGCCGCTTTATGCTTGGGGGATCCACCGGGGAGCGCTGCGCAGGGCTCTCTATTGCCTGAAATATGAAGGACAGCGGCGCATAGGCGCGGTTTTGGGGGAATGGCTGGGATCCCGCTGGCTCGAAAGCCGGCAACCTTCTTCAGGCTCTCGTAGGGCCTACGGCTCGGACTATACGGTAGTCCCCATCCCTCTGCATGCGGAGCGCCTGCGGCAACGGGGCTACAATCAGGCGGCCCTGATCAGCCAAGCCTTTTGTGAGCGGACGGGTCTAAGACATTTACCTGAAGCTTTGGTGCGGGTGCGGGCCACGGCGGCCCAATATGAGCTCAACCCGCTGCAACGCCAGCAAAATCTGGCAGGCGCCTTTGCCCTCCAGTACGCTCCCGCCACGCCAGTTCTGTTGGTGGATGACATCTACACCACCGGCTCCACCGTCCAAGCAGCGCAGCAGGTCTTGGTTGCCGCTGGGATCCCGGTGGCCGGGGTGATTGTTGTGGCCAAAGCGCAGCCGGCTGCCCACCACCCCACCCTGCCCCAGGAGCTCCGACGGCGTGGCCAGGCCTGACTATTGGGCCTGTTGCGCGGCTGCCTGTCGGGGATCCACGTTGAGGAACACGGTGGCATCCCCCTCGACGCGAATGATGCGCAGAGGTGGCAGTGAGTCCGCCGGGTTTTGGATGCGCTCCTGCAGCTTTTCGTAAAACAGCAGATCCGCCAGTTGCGCGTTTTCCGCTGCCGCCTGTCCCTTTAGCTCGATGGCCCGCTGGTTGGCTGCCGCTAGGATCAACAGCCGCTCGGTTTCTTTTTGTTGAATTTGCGCCCGCACTGCTGCTGTTTGTGCCGTAATCGAGGCCACCTGTTTGCGTTCAATGGAATCTCGCAGGGCTTGTGGAAAATCGGGGTTGCCCAGAAAGAGGCCCTCTACCTGGATCAGGGGCAGGGCTTGGCCATCGCGGTTGACGGTGGGCATCTCTTGGCGGATCAAGTCCAGGGCCCGCTGCTCGATGGCTGTGCGCTGGCTTTTGCGGTAAAAATCTTCGGAATCGAAAGAAGCAGAGATATCGCGGATCTTGGAGCGCACCACCGGCACCACCACTGTCACAAGATAGTTCTCGCCGATGGTGGCGTGCAGCTCGTCCAAAGTGGCAAGGTTGGGCCTGAGGGCAATGGCCACATCGACGGCAAAAGCCTGCCCGTCAGCAGTGTTTACCGTGATGGCATTGCTGATGGCATTGGCCGAGTTGGGGTTGTTGGTAAACTCCCAAACGCGGGTGAGCACGCTGTAGGTGATTGGCGTCTCGATCCCCGGGATCCGGAACATCACTCCCGGCAATTCTACCCGCCCCTTTTGCAACCCAGAAAAGGTATTAAACACCACAGTGGCATGGCCGGGCAAAGTGACATACAGGCAGGCGCGGAGCATCCCCAAAGCTGCCAAGAGGGCAATCCCGCCCAAAGTTAGCCAACCAACTTTACTCTGGTGTGCTTCTTCTGTTGAATACATAGTGGCTGATCCCGTTTTGAGGTCTGAGGGAAGAGCTGGAGCAGATGGGGCCAGGCCCGAAAACTGTTCGCGTCAGCGGGACGGAGTCCTTTTTCTATTAGGTTTTCTATTTGGTTATCAAAGTTTCCAGCCGGGATCCCAGGACGGAGGCTTTCACCACCTCTAGGTACTTGGGATTCTGGGTGAGGGCCTGGGCCTTGGCTCGCAATTGGCCGGCTTCTGCCTCGGCTTGAGCAATGATGCTGCGGGCATCTTGGCGCGCCTGCTCGATCTCAAATTGTTTTTGCGCCAGTTGGTTTTCGGCGATAGTTTTTGCTTCAATAGCGGCTACAAAATCGGGATCGAAATCCACATCCCGCAGCAGAAAGTCCAAAACCTCGACGCCGTATTCCTTCAGCAAAAGGGCCACTCGTTCGCGAATTTGTCCTTGAAGCAGAGGGCGTTCGGTGGAATAGAGAGCTTGGGCGGAAAAGCCGCTGGTCTCATTCAAGATGACCGACCGGACGATGGGGGCAATGCGATCCAAGTAGTTCTCCCCCAGTTGGGTGTAGACCTTGGGGGCATCGAGAATACGAAATTGCAGCGTCGCTTCAGCCGCAATCTGCTGCCCATCCTGAGAGAGGGCCACCAGCCGCGGCGCATAGGCAGTCGGGTCGTTGTCCTTCCAGGTCAGAGCCTGAGTTTTTACGTCGAAGGTAACGGTGCGCGAGACAAAAGGCGGCACCCAATGCAGCCCTGGCTGCAAAGCAGTCGGGCTCACTCCCCCACCCCAGGTAAACAGCACCATATTCTCGCCGTTGCCCACCAAGCGCAGCGGCCTGCCCGCCGCCACCAGGATCAACGCCACTCCCACAAGGGTAGCTTTGGGCAACCAGCGACCCACCCGGCTTTCCCAACCTTCTGCTCGCATCTCTCCATCTCCTGCCAATGCAGCCATTCTCGCGGCTGTGAGAAGGTCGAGCTGAGAAACGGCTGCTATCTTTTAAGCCTTCTGCAGGGATCCCCGTCCTCTTTCTCAGACCCCCAGACGATGTTACTCGGTATCAAAAAGTTTACAAAAGATCACTTCACAATTCGCAAAGACCCAGGATAAGCCGGCAAAAAGGGAAGAAGATTAAAACATAATAAAGATTTGGGTTGCCGTTCATGCTGCCTACTATCGATTACGAGCGGCGAGATATCCAGGTGCCACCCTCCTGCATTGCCGTTGCGGCTCGGGCCTTGATCCGGCAGGGGGTATCCGTCTGCTGGCGGGAAGAAAGTCTATCTGCCCTGATTCGTCTGGGATCCAAAGGAGCTGGCGATCGAGCTGCCATTTTGCTGGTGGAAATGAGCCTCATGGGCCAGCCGGAGGAGCTGAAAAACTGGCTGGAGATGTGCTGGCAACTGCCCGCCTATCGCCGCGAGCCGTTGCGGGTGGGGGGATAGGGGATCCCTGGGGAGGCGCGCTAGCCTCGTTCGGACTCGTCGAAGAGAAACTGCCCGCCGTAGCCGGTGACGATGCGGGTTCCATCTTTGAGGATATGGATTTCCACCTGGTCGCTGGCCCAATTCAGTTGGTTTTCCAAGGCAGGGTTAAAGACATGTACCCGCTGGTTGCGGGAAGAGACCAGCGAGTGGGGGGAGCGAATGGCCTGGGATTGCAGATAGGGCCCGTCCACCAAAATATCCAGCTCCTGCAACAGCTCTTGGGCGCCGGGGGGAGCCTGGGGGGATCGCAACTCTTCCAGCGTGAATCCACTGAAGGCCATCGCCGTTAGCCCTTTCGCCTTCAGGAGCCGCGCCAAGCTGGCCAGGGCAGGAGCCTGCCAGAAGGGCTCTCCTCCCGAGAAGGTCACTCCCTCGTTTCTGGGGTTGCTGAGGATTTGCTCGGCCAAGTCAGCAACCTTGACCAGTTGGTTGACCTCAAACGGCCAAGAAGCGGGGTTGAAGCAGCCTGGGCACTCCCGCAGGCAGCCCTGCACCCAAACCACCGCGCGCCGGCCCGGCCCATTCACTTCCGATTCGTCCACATATCCCATCAGGTTGAGATAACCGGGAGGGATCCGGGCCTGAAAGTCCAGTGCGATCTTTGCCTTGGACATGGGTCACCTGCTGCAAAACGGCTTTGAGACTACTCTTAGCCTAGTGGGAAGCCGAACGCGAAAGCTGCAATCTTATAGTCATTTCAAATTTGGAGATGTCTCCACAGTGCTCCGCGCCGCTGACACCCTCACCCCCGGCCCCTCTCCCTGAGGGAGAGGGGAGTTAGAGCGGCGCGTTCGCGACAGCGTTGCGAAGCAATAACAACGTAGAGAAAAGTTTCATGGCTATTTGAATGACCATACGTCCCGCTATCGGAATCGGCGCCATTTAGCTATTTGTTGTACTTGCTGGCGTCTCATTGTTACTTGAATGTTATCTGAATTGACTACAAGAAAGCGGCAGAGAAGGGATCCCTGCCGCCCGATTTCCTGGGGAGTTGGCAACAGAATCAGTATTGATTAAGTACCGATAATGCCACCGTCATTTTTGGTAATCACCACCACCGCCGAGCGGGGGTAGATGTTGTTGTCATAATTGGGCCAGCGAGAAATGATCTTGCCGGCGGCAAAGTCTTCCTCGCTGGTGCTGGCACCAGGGTGCTGCACGTTGATGAACAGAGTGCGCTGGTCGGGAGTGGTGACCACGCCGGTGATCTCCTGTCCGATCGGCCCGGTCAAGAAGCGGCGAATTTCGCCGGTATCCGGATCGGCAGCCAGCATCTGGTTGTTGCCGAACTGGGCAAAATCTCCCTTGTTGAGGTTGCTCTCGCTACAATCCGTTTGGATCCAGAGGCGACGGCTGGCATCGAACCACAACCCATCGGGAGAGTTGAAGATGTTGTCCGAGCTGAGAGCTTGGCCGGATAAGGTGCGGCTATCTCCTGGCGGGCCGGCCAGGACGAAGATGTCCCACTCAAAGCGGGTAGCTTGGGGCTGGCCATTGGCTTCCTTCCAGCGGATGATGTGGCCCCACTGGTTTTTGGGACGAGGGTTGGCGGCGTTCACCTGGTCTTGTTCCCGCTTGCTGTTGTTGGTTAGGGTGAAGTAGACCATGCGGGTCTTGGGATCCACTGCTCCCCACTCGGGCCGATCCATCTTGGTGGCGCCGACGAAGTCTGCCGCGGTGCGGGTGTTTACCAATACATCCGCCTGGCTGGTGAAACCATTCTCGGGGGTGAAGCCGTTTTGCCCAAACACCAGCGGGATCCACTCCCCTGTGCCGTCTTCGTTGAACTTGGCCACGTACAGGGTGCCGTTGTCCAGCAGGTGGCCGCCTGCCGTCTCCTTGCGGTAGGGCTCGGCAGAGACGTACTTGTAGATGTACTCAAAGCGGGCATCGTCCCCCATGTAGAGCACAATCGGCTGCCCTTCCACCGGCGGCTGGAACACCACGCCCTCATGGGCAAAGCGGCCCAGAGCTGTGCGCTTCTGGGGCTTGCTGCTGGGATCAAAGGGATCGATCTCCACCACCCAGCCAAAGGTGTTGGGCTCGTTGCGGTAGTCCTGGGTGGCATCTGCAGCGGTGGGGGTGGCGTTGAAGCGGATGAACTCGTCGGCCTTGTTGCTAGCCAGCTCCCAGCCGTAGCGGGAGGTCTCGGTGCTCACGCCGTAGCGCTTGTGCTCGCGGGGCAGGTTGGGCTTTTGATCCGGCCCTTTGCTGGTGTTGGTGAAGTAGCCGGCCCAGTTCTCCTCGCAGGTGAGGTAGGTGTTCCAGGGAGTAACCCCGTGGGCGCAGTTGTTTAAGGTGCCCCGTGTCATCGTGCCATCGGGGCTGAACTTGGTCTTGACGAAGTCGGATCCCCGCACCGGGCCCTGGATCTCCATGAGGGTGAGGCCGGTGATGCGGCGGTTGAGGCGATCCCGCACCACAGTCCAGTTACCGTCCGCCTCCCGCTTGATGTGGACAATGCTCACCCCGTGGGCGTTTAGCTCTTTCAGCACTTGATCGGGATCGCGGCTGCCGTCGGGGTTGACTGGGTAGCTCTCGTCGTTAAGCTTTTGACCCTTGGCGGCAGCATGCATAAAGCGCGGCTCCACATACTCGTGGTTGAACACCAACAAGCCCTCGGTGGAACTGCCCTGCCAGGGATCCTTGCCCTCAATGGGGAAGAAGTGCATGCCGTCGTGGTGGCTGCCCACCTGCATCCCCTGCTCGGCGCCGGTGTTCTCCAGCTTGAACTCAGGGTAGGTGCCGGTGATAGGGGTACCCCAGGCCAGCAGCGGTCGAGCCGTGTAGCCTTCCGGTACCACCACTTTGTCCTCTGCGCTCACGGGGATCGCCTTGAAACCCAGCAAGGCACTACCACTGGCCGCTTTGGCCGATTTACTAGCGTTGTTTAGCGCCGGTAGGCCAAAAAAGGTGGCCACTGCCGCGGCAACTCCCCCCTGCAACACTTGGCGCCGCTGCAGGCGAGTTTCCAGGATGCTGCTAAAGGTGGGGTTGGGCGAATGATTGCACAGAGGCTCGTCCCCATGGCGAAGCCTAGAATCCTGTGGATTATTCATGTTGAGTTCTCCCCTTCTCTTGTCTTGTCGATCTTTTATTCCCTGCGTTCTTCACGCATTGGGACAGGCACCCCAAAGCTAGTACCTAGAAGTTAAGAAGAGACCAAGACCAGGTTAAGCCTCGCCGATGTGAGAAATTTCTTTGGGTTGAGGTAATAGCTTATTAACAATTTGTTGGACTGTAGGGAATTTTGGTTTCTGACGTTTAACTTGTTTAGAATGGCCGGCTAAGCCTAAGGTTCTTGTCGTATCCTAGAGAACAAATACACCCCATCGCGATGGTAGAGAAGCTGAAACGAGGTTTCTTTTTGTAAGGCGGCAAGCAGGGTCTGGGAGAACTCTGGGCTGCTGCGCCACCCCGGATGGCGGCTGTTAAGCAAAACGTAGTCAAAGGGATCCCATTGTGCAGGGGGAGATCCCTTGAAGCGGCTCTCGTCAGTAAAGTAAATAACTTGCCGGTGGGTGAGGTGGGGGCTAATCTCGTGGGTAGTGAGGACGCCCCCTTGGGTGGTGATGTGGGCAAGGGCCTCGCGAGTGGCCTGCCAAGTGTCAAGAGACTGAAGATAGATGGAGCCGAAAAAGGGGTATTTTGCCAGAGCTAAAAAAGCCAGCAAAGACCAGGCTAGCGCTGCTTTTCTGCTTTTGACGGAGCAAAACCAAAAGGGGAATGCTTTCGCGTTTTCGATAACAGCTAGAAAGAGAAAAGGAACAACAGGTAATGCATACTGATGCACCAGATCCCGATAAGCAGGATTGCTAGAAAGTATATTCAGCCCCAGGGTTGGCAGGGCAGGGATCCAGGGATCCCAGTGGCGCCAGGAGAGGCCCCAAGCCACAGGAATGATTAACAAAAATCCATAGAATAGGGTGTCGAGAGAGAAGACTTTGCCTAAGACTAATGTTGGCTTGAGGACCAAGTTTTGGATAATTTCAGGAACGGAACTGCCCAAATAGCTATAGTGAGAAACGGCTGCCGGCTCGCTGCCACTGAAGTGAGGAATAATCCAAAAAGCGGCCATGCCAAACCAAGCCGACCCTGTCGCTATGGCAAGCCAGCCGGCCACTTGGCAGCGCCTTTCAACTCGTCTGCTTTCAAAGAGCAACAGCCAAGCTCCCAGGGCAACGACATTGAGAGACAACACCGCCTTGCAGCCGAGGATACCGCCTAGGCACAGCAAAAACCCCCACAACTTGCCAGAGCGAATACAGAGTATAGCTGCCAAAAAAAGGGGAACGGCCAACACTTCTGGATGAAAATCAAAAAGGTTGGCGTTGAAGATGGCCGGGTAGAGAAGATAGGCGGCGGCAATTGTTCTCGCCCTGCCAGAATCAATCTCGACCTGGAGCGCCAGATGGTAAACGGCCAGCGCTCCCAGCGTTAGTGCCAGAGCTTGAATGCCGAACAGCCAATATACAGAGGGAACAATGCGATACAAAAGACTGAGAGGATACAAGATAAAAGCTGCGTGATCCCCAAGAATGTGGATCCCGCGAATAGTAGAAAAAGGAAACTCGCCACGGCTGATTAAATAAACAGCTTGGTCGAAAATACCGAGATCATATCCTCCTGACTGAAACAAGTGATGCCGCGCAACACTGCAGCTCAAGAGAATGAAGAAATTACAAAGCGCCATTGCCGTCAGGCACAAAGGTAGAGGACGATCTTTCATAAGAACCAGGGCTCTTGGATCCTGTGGATCTCGGCAAGGCAACTTTACCGTCTTTCTCAGCCTTGCGTCACATCCCAGCGAGTCTGGATTGGGCAGATGAACCGTCTCAAGCCCGGGCCTCTCTCTTTCTTCAGGAGTATGAGAAAGCTTATTGGGGACAACGGTACAGATGAGCTAGGACTGGTTACGACAAGAGGGTGTAATTTGGCCCAAGATGGTAGCACGTCTTGCTCCAGTTGCTTCCGGCAAACTGTTGGTCTCACCCTGCCAGGTTTTATAAGCTAATACCGCAAAAGCAAAGGCTTCTTTGGCTGCAGAAGGGATCCCCACTTGGTCGGAGGTAAGCAGGGTTGTGGCCGGCAGTTGTTCCTGCAACAGTTGCATGAGGACAGGGTTTTGGGTGCCGCCACCGCTGACGATAACTTGCTCTGGGATCGCGGGCAAGAAGTCTCTGTAAGCTTGGGCAATGGAGCGAGCGGTAAACCCCGTTAGCGTGGCAATGCAGTCGTGGGCGGAGGCAAATTGGGGCCAAATTCGTTCCAAGTAAAGGGATCCAAAGTACTCTCGGCCAGTGGTTTTGGGCGGTGCTTTATGAAAGTAGGGATCCCGCATCCATTCTGTAATTTTTTCCCAGTGGATCTGGCCTTGGGTAGCCCATTTTCCGTCGCGATCAAAAGCTTGTTGTCCTTGGCTGGCCCGCATCACCGCCAAATCGATCAACACGTTGCCGGGGCCGGTGTCGAAAGCCAAAGGGGATCCGCCGCTGCTGAGGCTAGGGAGATAGGTAAGGTTGGCTATGCCGCCGATGTTTTGGGCCGCCCGATGGAAGTGGGGATGACTCAGCAACAGCCAATCCACAAAAGCCACCAAAGGTGCGCCCTGGCCCCCCGCTGCCATGTCCCGCGCCCGAAAGTTGCTCACCACAGGGATCCCGGTCAGCTCGGCAATCACCGCCGCTTCACCGATTTGTAAGGTCGAGGCTTCTGGCCCATCGGGGCTGTGCCAAAGGGTTTGGCCGTGGCTGCCGATGAGATCGACCTGTGGGGGGGTGAGGTGGGCCGCTTGGATCCCTTGCAGGGCCGCTTCCGCAAAAGCGCGACCCAAACGAAAGTTTAAAGCGCAGATATGGTCTACCGTGCCGGTTTTGGGATCCGCAGCCCGCAAAATCTCTGCCCGCAGCAGCGGGCAATAGGGGATTGTTTGGAAATGCAACAGCTCCCACCGGAGAGGATCGTTGCCCTCGATGTGGACGATGGCTACATCGATCCCGTCCACAGAAGTGCCCGACATTAAGCCAATGACAATCACCTATCCTGTCGAGGGCTCGGCGCAGAGGCTTGAGAAGGTCTAAAGTTTTGCCCCCTTTTGGCCTTCCCTCTCTAGGATACAGGCAGGGTATCCAGAGCCGCTGCGTGGGGAATTCTGCATGAGTGACGCCATCCGCTACGACCTGCTTTTGGTGGGAGGAAGCTCCTCCAACCTGATCCTGGCCCATCGCCTTTTGGATCTGGCCAAGCTCTCGGGGCTCAAAATCTCCATCGCCATCTTGGAAAAAGCCCGGCAATTTGGCGGGCACATTGTCAGTGGTGCCATCTGCAATCCCCAGGCCATCGCCAGGCTCTTCCCGGATTTTGAGAGCCAAGGATTTCCCCACGAGGGGCGGGTGGAAGTCAGCCATCTGAGCGTACTGGGATCCCAAGAGCGCTGGGATCTGCCGGAAGCAGCAATCCCAAAGGGGTTGCGCAAGCAGGGGCAGTTCATCCTCACCCTTAGCCATGTCATCCGCTGGCTGGCCGAAACCCTGCAGGAAAAGGCCAAAGGGATCCCCAACGTTACCCTGGATCTGTTCCCCGGCTTTGCTGCCCACGAGATCCTCTACGAAGGGGAGCGAGTCATTGGGGTGCGGGTGAGCGACTCCGGCCAAGTTTACGAAGATTGCGTCTTTGCCGAGCTCACCTGCTTTGGCGACAAGGGATTTATCTCCAAAGACCTGGTCGAGAAGTTTCACCTGCGCCCTCGGCCGCAACTGTGGTCGGTGGGGGTCAAAGAGCTGTGGCAGATCCCTTGCTCGCTGCAGGGGCAGGTGTGGCACACCTTGGGCTATCCGGTTTTGGATGGCAGCTTCAGCGGCGGCTTTGTCTACGGCCTCAAAGATAACCGCCTGGCCCTGGGCCTGATCATCGGCCTCGACAGCAAAAATCCCAACCTCAACCCGCAGCAGCGCCTGCAGGAGTTCAAAGCCCATCCCTGGATCCAATCCCTGATTGCCGGTGGCAAGTTGCTCAAGTACGGGGCTGCCGTCATTCCTGAGGGGGGCTACTACAGCCTGCCCAGCCGCTTTGGCGTCGAAGGGGCTTTGCTCTTGGGGGATGCCCTGGGGGTGCTGGATGTGGGCAGCCTGGCTGGGATTACCAACGCCATGGAGACCGGCTACCTGGCGGCGGGCCTCATTCACGACGGCTTTTTAAAAGGGGATCTGCGCATCCAAGAGGCCTACCAAAAAGCCGTGATGGAGAGCTCGGTGGGGCAAGATCTCTACTGCAGCCGCTATTTTCGGGAAGCCTTTTTGGAAAACTCCCGCCTGCTGGAAGCGTACCTGCCCCAGCTCTGCCGCAGCGTCGATGCCGGCCACCCCTGGCTGGGATCCCTGCGCTGGGGCCTGCAGGATCCCGTGCGTCGCGGCGGGGAACTCCTGCGCGCCTACACCCTGCTCAGCGGACGGGTCAGCGCCGGCGAGCCGCCCCCACGGGGGTATGTTGCCCCCCATGCCGCCATCCAAGCGGACTTTGTGGCCCCCACAGGTCTGGATCCTGAAGCATTGACCACGCGATGGGGCTATTTCTCGCGGTCGGATGCCGTCTTTTTTGCCGATCCCCGCTACCCGGAAGGCAACCGCCACATCCTTGAGTTCAGCGCTGACACCTGCCGCCAGTGCATTGCCACCTACGACAAGCTGAACCGCCCTACCCCCTGCGTGGCCGACTGCACCGCAGAAGTCCACCACATCCGCGAACACAATGGGATCCGCTCCCACGCCATGTCGCTGGAAAACTGCATCCAGTGCCGCACCTGCGAGATCGTCTGCCCCCACCTCAACCTACGGGTTAACCCCAGCTACGAGGGATCCGGCCCCGACTTTTATGGGCTCTAGGAAAACGGGGGCAGGGAGCACAGACTCAGCTTTGCTGGCATAGTTAAAGCTAGAGTTGCAGGGAGTGCAGCCGTTGAATTCCGCCCCGCTGATCCCACCCGCCCCCAGCCCTGAGTTGAGCCGCGA
>NZ_JANSJH010000015.1:0-2646 GCF_047462495.1 Synechococcus sp. H55.2
ACCACCCGGGATCACGGGCGGGCCCGCATCCTGCACATCCACACCGACCGCCTCTGGCAGCACTTGGAGCGGGGAGAGGTGGTGGTGGTGGCCGGCTTTCAGGGCATCACCAGCCCGGCGGAGCTGGAAATTACCACCCTGGGGCGGGGGGGATCCGACACTACGGCGGTGGCTTTGGCGGTGGCTTTGGGAGCAGAGCTGTGTGAGATCTACACCGATGTGCCGGGGATCTTCACCACCGACCCGCGCAAGGTACCCGAGGCCAGGCTGTTGCCAGAGATTACTGCTGACGAGATGCTGGAGCTGGCCAGCCTGGGAGCGCAGGTGCTCCACCCCCGCTCGGTGGAGATTGCCCGCAACTACGGCGTCAAGCTGCGGGTGCGCTCCAGCCTGGAGCCCTTGCAGGCGGGATCCGAGGGCACCCTCATTCTTTCTCCTCCTCCCCGTCCTCGCCCCGCCGATAGCAGCATTGAGCTGGGCCGGGCAGTGGATACGGTGGAGCTGGATCGGGATCAGGCCAAGGTGGTGCTGGTGGGAGTGCCGGATCGTCCGGGCATTGCCGCCCAACTGTTCCAGGAAATTGCGGCAGCCGGGATCAACGTCGATTTAATCCTGCAGTCGCTCCACCTCAGTGCAGCCGAGGGATCCCCTACCAACGACATTGCCTTTACCGTCAGCCGGGCGCAGGCAGCCCAGGCGGCAGCCGTGGCGCGGCAGGTGGGCCAGGAGCTGGGGTGTAGGGAAGTCCTCGTCGAGGAGGCGGTGGCCAAGGTCAGCATTGCCGGGGTGGGGATGATGGGTCGCCCGGGCATTGCCGCCGAGATGTTTCGAGTGCTGGCGGAAGCCGGGATCAATCTCCAAATGATCTCCATGTCGGAGATCAAGGTGAGCTGTGTGGTGGCTGCCGAGCGGGCTGGGGAGGCCGCCCTGGCGCTGGGGGAGGCGTTTCAGGTGATTCCCCATTTGCATCGGGTCACGGCAGCCCCTGGCCGGGATCCCCTCCCCAGCGACCACCCGGTGCGGGGCGTTGCCCTGGATCTGAAGCAGTCGCGGCTGGGCATCCGCAAGGTGCCGGATCGTCCGGGGACGGCTGCCCATCTGTTCGGACGCCTGGCCGAGGCCGGGATTATCGTGGACACCATCATCCAAAGCCAGCGGGGCTACCACAACGGCATCCCCAGTAACGACATCGCCTTTACGGTGCCTCAGGATCAGGCCAGGGCGGCTGAGGCCGTGTGCCGGCAGGTGGCCGAGGAACTGCAGGCGGCGGGGGTCGAAGCCGACCACGACATCGCTAAGGTGAGCATCGTCGGTGCCGGGATGGAAATTTATCCCGGCGTGGCGGCGCACTTTTTTGCTGCCTTGGCCGACGCCGGGATCAACATCGAGATGATCGCCACCTCGGAGATCAAGGTAAGCTGCGTGGTGCGACAGGAGCAGGGAATCCACGCTCTGCAAGCTGCCCACCGCGCCTTTGAACTCGACCGAGCCTAGTCGGCTTTGGCTGCCAACAGCAGGGGGAAGTTGTGGGCGTTGGGGGCGTGCATGGCCTGGATCCCCAGGTTGGCGCGGTTGACCAGGTCGGCGTAGGTGGGGATGAACCGGCCCTGGCCGTCCAGGATGGACTGGTTGAAGTTAAAGCCGTTGAGGTTAAAGGCCATCATCCCAATGCCAATGGCTGCCGCCCAAATCCCTACGGTCGGCAGGGCCGCCATCCAGAAGTGAACGGAGCGGCTGTTGCGCCAGCCAAGGCCGGGGATCCCCAGCCGCCCCAAGAAGGTGTAGTGGCCGGCCAGGAAGTTGTAGGTGACTTCTTCTTGGCCGAAGCGGTAGCCGGCATTGGCCGACTCCTCTTCCGAAGTCTCCCGGATCAGGCTAGACATCACTAGGGAGCCGTGTAGAGACGCCAGCAGGGCGCCGCCAAACACCCCGGCTACCCCCAGCCAACTGGTGGGGTGCATCAAGATGTTGTGTTCCGCCTGGAAGGCCAGCATGAAGTGGAAGGTGCCGGCAATCCCCAGCGGCAGCCCTTCCGAGAAGCTGCCCTGGCCAATGGGGTAGACCAAGAGCACCGCTGTAGCGGCAGCCGCCGGCGCAGAAAAGGCCACCGCAATCCAGGGGCGCATGCCCAGCCGGTAGCTCAACTCCCACTGCCGGCCAAGGTAGCACCACACCCCAATGAGAAAGTGGAGCACGATGAGCTGGTAGGGGCCGCCGTTGTAGAGCCACTCATCCAAAGAGGCGGCTTCCCAGATGGGGTAAAAGTGCAGGGCAATGGCGGCTGAGGTGGGCACCACCGCTGCAGAAATGAGGTTGTTGCCCCCCAACAAAGAGCCAATCACCGGCTCGCGGATCCCGTCCATATCCACCGGCGGCGCGGCAATGAAGGCAATTACAAAACAAAAGGCTGCCGCCAACAACGTTGGGATCATCAATACGCCAAACCAGCCAATGTAAAGCCGGTTTTCGATGCTGGTGATCCACTGACAAAAACTACTCCAACTCCACAGCCGCCGCGCAGCAGCGGAGCGACGAATGACCGTACTCATAGGCCAACTCCTAGAAAATTTCAGCAAAGCCCCCTCTCTCTTGGGTTTGCCGAACCGACGTCAGGAGAGCGCTCGACAAGGCCTGGCCTGAGGGAGC
>NZ_JANSJH010000015.1:2746-28618 GCF_047462495.1 Synechococcus sp. H55.2
CTATCGTCCAATTTCGGCGTGAAACTCCTGCAGGGACTTCACCTGCAGGGATCCCGACTGCAGGGCCCGGATGGCGGCGGCAGTGGCTTTGGCCCCGGCCAGGGTAGTAACCAAAGGGATCTTGTAGGCCAGGGCAGTGCGGCGGATCTTTTGGCCATCTTGCTGCGCCTCGACACCGGAAGGGGTGTTGACGAGGAGCTGAATCTGGTGGTTTTTGATGGCGTCGATGACGTGGGGCCGGCCCTCGTGCAGCTTGAGCACCTTCTCGACAGGGATCCCGTGCTCGGCCAGAACTTTTTGTGTGCCGGCAGTGGCCAGCAGACGAAAGCCCAGCTTGACAAACTCTTGGGCCACCGGGATCACGGCCTGCTTGTCGCGATCGCTGACGCTGATGAACACCGTGCCCCCTAGGGGCAGGTTTTGGCCAGCAGCCAGTTGCGCCTTGGCAAAGGCACGGCCAAAGTCGGTGTCAATCCCCATCACCTCACCGGTAGAGCGCATCTCCGGCCCCAGCAGCGTGTCGGTACCAGGAAACTTGTGAAACGGCAGCACCGCCTCCTTGACAGCCACGTAGGGTGGGATCACCTCCTGGGTAAAGCCCAGCTCCGCCAGGGTTTTGCCGCTCATCACCTGGGCGGCATAATCGGCCAGGGGATGGCCAATGGCCTTGCTGACGAACGGCACGGTGCGGGAAGCGCGCGGGTTGGCCTCCAGGACGTAGACCTGCTCCTTCTGGACGGCGTATTGCACGTTAATAAGCCCCACCACCTTGAGAGCTTGGGCCAGCTTCACCGTCCAGTCGCGAATCACCTGCAGCACCTCGGGGCTGAGGGTGCGGCTGGGCAAGACGCAGGCGGAATCCCCCGAGTGGATCCCGGCCTGCTCGATGTGCTCTAGGATCCCGCCAATGGTTACAGCCCCGGTGCGGTCGGCAATGGCATCTACGTCCACCTCCACCGCGTCCTCCAAAAACTGATCCACCAGCACGGGACGGTCGGGATCCACCGCCACCGCCAGTTGCATGTAGCGCTGCAGGTCTTGATCCGAATAGACAATCTCCATGGCCCGTCCCCCCAGCACATAGCTGGGCCGCACCACCACCGGGTAGCCGATGCGGCGGGCAATTTCCAGGCTTTCTTCCACGCTGCGGGCAATGCCGTTGGCCGGTTGGCGAATATCCAGCTCCCGCAAGATGCGCTCGAAGCGCCCGCGATCCTCGGCTATGTCGATGGAGTCGGGGGAAGTGCCCCAGATGGGCGCCTGGGCTGCTGCCAGCCCCTGGGCCAGTTTCAGGGGGGTTTGGCCGCCAAACTGCACGATCAGGCCCACCGGCTGCTCAGCTTCGACCAGGTTCATCACCTCTTCGTGAGTGAGGGGCTCAAAGTAGAGGCGATCGGCGGTGTCATAGTCGGTGGAAACCGTCTCGGGGTTGGAGTTGACCATGATGGTCTCATATCCGAGGCGGCTGAGGGCAAAGGCAGCATGGCAGCAGCAGTAGTCGAACTCGATCCCTTGGCCGATGCGGTTGGGGCCGCCCCCCAGGATCATCACCTTCGGCTTGGCGGTGGGGAAGGTCTCGGATTCGCTCTCGTAGGTGGAGTACTGGTAGGGGGTGGTCGCCTCGAACTCGGCAGCGCAGGTGTCCACCGTCTTGTAGGTGGGGATCACCCCCAGTTGCTTACGGCGATCCCGCACCTGGGCTTCGCTGGAGCCGGTCAGGTGGGCGATCTGCCGGTCGCTGAAGCCCATTTGCTTAAGGTGCCGCAGATCCTCAGCACTCAGGGATCCCAGTTCTCGCCCCTTGAGGGCTTGCTCCACTTCCACCAGCTCCTGCAGCTTGTCGATGAACCAGGGATCAATATGGGTGAGCTGGGCAATTTCCTGGGCCGAAAAACCCATGAGCAGGGCGGTGCGAATGGTCAAGAGGCGAAAGGGGTTGGGGGTGCGCAGGTTGGCCCGCACTTCCTCCGGCTTGGGGAAGACTTCTGGCCGGTCGCTGCCAAAGCCGGGGCGGTCGATCTCCAAAGAGCGCAGCGCCTTCTGGATGGACTCCTGGAAGGTGCGGCCAATGGCCATCGCCTCCCCCACCGACTTCATCTGGGTGGTCAAGACCGGCTCTGAACCGGGGAACTTCTCAAAGGCAAAGCGAGGGATCTTGGTGACCACGTAGTCGAGGGTGGGCTCGAAGCTGGCCGGAGTTTTGCGGGTGATGTCGTTGGGGAGCTCCGGCAGCGTGTAGCCCACAGCCAGCTTGGCGGCAATCTTGGCAATGGGGAAGCCGGTGGCCTTGCTGGCCAAAGCAGAAGAGCGGGAAACCCGCGGGTTCATCTCGATCACCCGCACTTCACCGTTGGCGGGGTTGACGGCAAACTGCACGTTGGATCCCCCCGTTTCCACCCCGATCTCGCGCATGATGGCGATGGCATAGTCCCGCAGCCGCTGGTACTCCTTGTCGGTAAGGGTCTGGGCCGGGGCCACGGTGATGGAGTCGCCGGTGTGTACCCCCATGGGGTCGATGTTTTCAATCGAGCAGATGATCACCACGTTGTCCGCCAGATCCCGCATCACCTCCAGCTCAAACTCCTTCCAGCCAATCACCGACTCCTCCACCAGGATCTGGGAGACCGGGCTGGCCTCGAGGCCGGCGGCGCAGATCTCTTCAAATTCTTCTTGGTTGTAGGCCACGCCGCCGCCCGTGCCCCCTAGGGTATAGGCGGGGCGGATGATGAGGGGATAGCCGATCTCGTGGGCGATTTGCTTGGCTTCGGCCAGGCTGCGGGCCAACCCTGAGCGGGGCACGGCCAGGCCAAGCCGCTGCATTGCCTGCTTAAACAGCTCCCGATCCTCCGCCTTTTCGATGGCCTCCCGCTTGGCCCCGATTAGCTCCACGCCGTAGCGATCTAGGATCCCGCGCCGGGCCAGTTCCACGGCCACATTTAAGGCCGTTTGTCCCCCCATGGTGGGGAGCAGGGCATCGGGGCGCTCCCGCTCGATGATCTGGGCCACGAAGTCCGCCGTCACCGGCTCGATGTAGACGCGATCCGCCATACTGGGATCCGTCATGATGGTGGCCGGGTTGGAGTTGACCAGGATCACCTCGTAGCCCTCCTCTCGCAAGGCTTTGCAGGCTTGGGTGCCCGAGTAGTCGAACTCGCAGGCTTGGCCAATGACGATCGGCCCCGCTCCAATGAGCAAGATCTTGTGAATGTCGGTACGGCGCGGCATGGGATCCCAGGGGTGGCAGAGTCAGCCTTCTATTGTAGGAGGTCACCTGCAGGTCAAGTTGCTCGTCGGGATCCCTCTTTTTTGGGATTGGCCCGGCTGGCTGCGCTCGCCAACAAAACAGGCAAGGCCGCTGTGCAACTCACTTGGCTCTGAACTCTTGGGGTTGTAGGTGCCGCAGCCAAGCGTTGACGTTGACCCGAATCCGTTGCCCAACTTGTAAGAGGCGGTGCAGATTTTCGGCGGAAATGTCGCGGCACTCTTCTGGGGGCCAAGCCGGGCAGCGGGGGCCGACCTGACGTTCCAGGGTCGCCAGGTAGAGCTCTTGGAGACGATCCAGATTAATGGGCAGGCGCAGATCCGCGGCCAATTGCAACCACTCTTCCAGGTTGTGGAGCTGTTCGCCAACAGTCTCCAGCTCAAAAGCGTGGGCAAGCTGCCACATCCCCCGCTGCAAGAGCCGATCCAGAACACGGGCTGCTTCTTCCCGCCGCAACTGACACCCCAACTGCTCCGCCTCACGGGCGATCGCCCGCAACTCCATCAGGTGATCCCGCTTGCCCTCTTCTATTTCCATCGCCCGCAAACTGTTCAACAGGCGCTGGTTGAGGGTGATCTGAGCTGCGGCCAACAATTCTTCCGGGATCGGCAGGCCATCGGCACGAAAAGCCATCAGGATCCCGTAATTGTCCAGGTAGGTTTGGCGATAGAGTTGGGCCAGGCGGTCTAGGGTATCTTGGGTAAGCCAGCGCATCATCTGCTGCCGGTCTTCGTCGTTCAGGGCGTTGAGGTCAAAGGTTTCCGGCCCAAACAGATCTTGCAGAGCCAGGATCATCTCCACCCGACTGGGGGATCCGGCCAGCAAGCGGGTTTTCAACTGTTCATAGCTGCGCCGCCCGGCAAACGGCCTAACGCCACATTGAAAGTCCCAGCCGCCGATGTGGAGCATGGCGTAGATCAGATCGTGCTCTTCGCGGGTGCTGGGAAAGGTAAGCTTCACCCGCCCGATGGCCAGTGTGGATCCCCCTATCGTCAGGCGCTCCTGATCCACTGGATCCAACCCATACCCTTGGGAGCGGGGGATGCCGTTAAAGAGAGACAGCATGGCGTGCTGGGCCACCAGCCGCTGTGGGCTGACCAGGGTGGGACGCACCAAGGCGCAGTAGACCCCCTTGCCGTCTTTGTAGAGGTCGAGGTTGCTGGGAGCCTTGCTCAGGCGGTTGAGGAACTCCTCTTCTAGGCTCACATCCGTCACGGCTGCCGCCAACTGGATAGCCCGTGCCGCATAGCGCAGGATCTGCACCCCTTCAGGACGGGATAGCTCCTCAAAAAACCAGCCACAACTGGTAAACATCAACTGGCTGTAGCGCTGCATCTCCAACAGGCGCAGCACCTGCACCTGATCTTCAGCCCTGAGGCGGTGGCTCTGATGCTCCCGCAAAAACGAATCGCAGCGCTCCCGATCCAAGATCACCTCAATGTAGTGATCCCGCGCCAGCCAGGGATCCCGCAGGTAGGCTCTGGCTTCCGTCTCGTAGATCTCGGCAAGCTGATCCCGCAGCCAGTTGAGGGCCTCCCGCAACGGTTGCCGCCAGCGTTGGTGCCACCCACCCACCGCTCCACAGCCACAGTCGCGCGACCAACGTCCTACCCCGTGGGCGCAGCTCCAGGCGGTGACCGGTTTCAGTTGCACCTCCCAAGTGGGGGGATGTTGGCTGAGAAAATGGCTGTAGTTGCCCACCTGCCAGCCCCGGCGAGGAAATTCCTCGCAAAAGGCATAGGCCAGCGTGCGCTCCACTCCGCGCTTGTGGTGGCCAAAAGTCTCGCCATCGGTGGCACAGTTGACCAGATAGGCTTCCCCCTCGGTGTCCGGCCGCAGAGCGGAACGGATCCGCTCCGCCAGCGACTGGGTGCTGTAAACGATATCCCCAAAGCCCAAGTCACGGGAAATGGGGCCGTCGAAAAAGAAAATATCCAAGTACCCCTCTCGGTCGGGGGTAAAGCAGCGGTAGGGCCGCCGGGGATCGATCTGGTTCTGGCTGACATCCATCCATTCCGTTTGCCCCAAAGGGCGAACGCGCTGCGCCTGGCTGGGGGCCAAAATGACGAAGCGGATCCCACAGTCGACCAAGGCTGTAACCGTCGCCGCGTCGATGGCGGTTTCCGCCAGCCACATACCTTGAGGATGGCGCCCAAAACGGTGTTGGAAATCGGCAATCCCCCAGCGAATCTGGGTGTACTTGTCGCGCTCGTTGGCCAGCGGCAGGATGACGTGGTTGTAGACTTGGGCGATGGCATTGCCATGCCCCTCCAGCCGCTCGGCGCTGAGACGGTCGCCGGCCAAAATGCGCTGGTAAACCTCAACGTCGTGCTCCTCCAGCCAAGAGAGGAGGGTGGGGCCGAAGTTAAAGCTCAGGAATTCATAGTTATTGACAATGCGCACCACCCGTCCCTGGTCATCCAGAACGCGGGCAAAGGCATTGGGCCGATAACACTCCGCCAGAATGCGCTCGTTCCAGTCGTGAAAGGGGCTGGCGCTGGGCTGACGCTGAATGCGGTTAAGCCAGGGATCCTCCCGCGGCGGCTGATAGAAATGGCCGTGTAACACCACGTAGGGAGCAGTTGCCCTTGGCCGCGCCGAGGCCCGATCGCCAGCCCCCGCCGAGAAGGGAGCTATCTGGGTCGGCGAGTCTCCATAGCCTGACTGTGCCGCTGGCCTGTCGGAATTCTTGGAGCCACTCGGCATCATAAGATCACACTCCTTAAGCTCCCCCCAACTTGGGTTACAGGGGGACGAGCTGTTAACTTAAATTCATATTCATACGTTACAGCGATCCCCGATCTGCGGCGGTGAATGTAAAAGATTCAGTTAGAAATTTGACAGGCAACAAACATCGGTCAGTAATCTTTGCGTTTTTCTCACAACAGAAGGGATCGCGGCTGGATCCCTTCCCTGAGCAGACCCAAGCTCGCCAACTTACATTGCCCAGTGCCACCAGCCCAGACCCACCAGCACCGCCGTGATGCCGTAGAGGCATCCCACCACCTGCACCTCTGACCAGCCGCCCAGCTCCAGATGGTGGTGCAAGGGCGACATGCGCAGCAGCCGTTTGCCTTGTCCGGTTTTGCGTTTGGTGTACTGGAAGTAGCCCACCTGCAGGATCACCGACAGGGCTTCTGCCACCAGCACTGCGCCCATCCAGGCCAGGGCCCAGAGCTGATCCCCCAACAGCGCCAGCCCTGCCAGAGCGCCCCCCAAGCCCAGGGAGCCGGTATCGCCCATAAATAGCCGCGCCCGGTGGTGGTTGTGCACCAGAAAGCCCAGACAGGCGCCGCTGAGAGCAAAGGCCAGCCCTGCCAACTCCGAATCCGCTGCTGTCAACCCAAGCCCCGCCAGGACAAGGGCCACCACCCCTGCCGCCAAGCCGTCCATGCCGTCGGCAAGGTTGACGGCGTTGTTGGTTCCCACCAACACAAACAAAGCCAGCGGCCAGAACAGCCAGCCCAGGGAGAGGGTGCCTATTCCCGGCAGGGTTAGAACGGTAGGGATCCCTTGCCAGGCCAGGTAGCCGCAAAAAACCAGCCCAATCCCCACCTGGAGCAAAAGCTTCGCTTTGGGGGGCAACCCCTTGTTGGAGCGCTGCCGGATGACCAGCCAATCGTCCAGCCAGCCGACCAAGCCATAGGCCAGCGCCAGCAGCGCCACCGCCAGCCACTGGGGATCCCAGCCGCTCCAGCTCCCGGCCACCAGCAGCCCCACAGGCAAAAAGCTGATCCCACCCATCGTCGGCGTGCCTGCTTTCTTATGGTGGGACGGGGGCCCCTCTTGGCGGATGACCTGCCCTGCCTTCCAGCGCCGCAAGGCAGGGAGGAGCAGGGATCCCAGCAAGGCCGAAGCCAACACGCTCAATCCAAAGGGGACGATCACCTGGGGCCGGATCCCGATCACCAGGGCCGAGAGGGCCAAGCCCAGAGTCAGGGAGAGCGCCATCCCACCCCAGTCCGCCTCTTCCAGATCGGGAAGCGTATCCGCATCCGTCCTTTCTGAACCCCTCACACCTTCAACCTCCAACACGCCACAACCGCTCAAAAAACTCCGGCAGGGGAGCCCAAGAAAACTCTATCCTGCCGGAAGCTCAGAGGTGAAGGGCCGGTGGGCGCCTAGTAGGGCCACTTCCAGTTGCGCACCTCCGGCAGATCCTCCCCATGTTCGCGGATGTACTGCTTGTGCTCGACGAGCTTATCCTGAATGATCTGCTTGATGTGGGCCCGTTCGTATTTGAAGCGCTCCACCCGGTCTAACACGTCATCCGCCAAGCTGAAGCGATCCACCTCGTTGAGGACGCACATGTCGAAGGGGGTGGTGGTGGTGCCTTCCTCCTTGTAGCCGCGCACGTGCAGGTTGTGGTGGTTGGGACGGCGGTAGGTGAGGCGGTGGATCAGCCAGGGGTAGCCGTGGAAGGCAAACACGATGGGCTTATCGGGCGTGAAGATACTGACGTAATCCACATCGCTGAGGCCGTGGGGGTGTTCGCTGGGCGGCTGCAACTTCATCAGGTTCACCACGTTCACCACCCGGATCTTGATGTCCGGCAGGTGCTGCCGCAAAAAGTCCGCCGCCGCTAGGGTTTCCATCGTCGGCACATCGCCGCAGCAGGCCATCACCACATCCGGCTCGGAGCCCTGGTCGTTGCTGGCCCACTCCCAGATCCCCAGGCCCTGGGTGCAGTGCTTGATGGCGGCATCCATGTCCAGATACTGCAGGGCCGGCTGTTTCCCTGCCACGATCACGTTGACGTAGTGGCGGCTGCGCAGGCAGTGGTCGGCCACCGAGAGCAGGGTGTTGGCATCCGGGGGCAGATAGACGCGGATGATTTCGGCTTTTTTGTTGACCACGTGATCCAAAAAGCCGGGATCCTGGTGGCTGAAGCCGTTGTGATCCTGCCGCCACACGTGGGAGGTGAGCAGGTAGTTGAGGGAGGGAATGGGCCGCCGCCAAGGGATGTGCCGGGTGGTTTTCAGCCACTTGGCGTGCTGGTTGAACATGGAGTCCACCAGGTGGATGAAGGCTTCGTAGCAGGAGAAGAAGCCGTGGCGGCCTGTCAACAGGTAGCCCTCCAGCCAGCCCTGACAGACGTGCTCGCTCAAGATCTCCATCACCCGCCCATCGGGGGAGAGGTGCTCGTCGTAGTCGTAGATAGGGGCCACCCAGGTGCGGTCGCTGGCCTCAAACACGGCGTTCAGACGGTTGGATGCAGTTTCGTCGGGGCCGAAGAGGCGGAAGTTGTGGGGGTTGAGCTTCATTACATCTCGCAAAAACTGTCCCAGCACCTTCGTGGCTTCGGCTTCGAGGGTGCCGGGGTGGGGTACGTCTACGGCGTAGCGGCGGAAGTCCGGCATTTTCAGCTCCCGCGTCAGCAGGCCGCCGTTGGCGTGGGGCAGGGCACCCATGCGTTTTTCCCCTTTGGGGGCCAGCTCTTGCAGCTCGGGCCGCAAACGGCCGTTTTCGTCGAAGAGCTCTTCTGGCTTGTAGCTGCGCATCCACTCTTCCAGGAGCTTGAGGTGCTCCGGGTTCTTGGCCAGATCCGCCAGTGGCACCTGGTGGGAGCGCCAGAAATCCTCTACTTTTTTGCCGTCCACCTCTTTGGGGCCCGTCCAGCCTTTGGGGGTGCGCAGGATGATCATCGGCCACTGCGGACGGGTAGGATCCCCTTTGCTGCGGGCGTGGTGCTGGATTTCTTGAATCTCGTGGATCACCGTGTCCAAAGTGGCGGCCATCAACTGGTGCATCTGGGCTGGCTCGGAGCCTTCGACAAAGTAGGGCTTGTAGCCATAGCCCACAAACAGGCTTTGCAGCTCTTCACGGCTGAGGCGGGCCAGGATCGTCGGGTTGGCGATCTTGTAGCCGTTGAGGTGCAGAATCGGCAGCACCGCCCCGTCGTGGATGGGGTTGAGGAACTTGTTGGAGTGCCAAGAGGCAGCCAGAGGGCCGGTCTCGGCTTCTCCATCCCCGACTACACAGGCCACCAACAGATCGGGGTTGTCGAAGGCCGCCCCAAAGGCGTGGGCTAGAGCATAGCCCAGCTCTCCCCCCTCATGGATGGAGCCGGGGGTTTCCGGGGCCACGTGGCTGGGTACGCCGCCGGGGAAGGAGAACTGCTTGAAGAGCTTGCGCATGCCCTCGGCGTCTTGGCTGATGTTGGGGTACACCTCGCTGTAGGTGCCCTCCAGGTACGTGTTGGCCACCAGAGCGGGGCCGCCATGGCCGGGGCCGGTGATGTAGAGGATGTTGAGGTTTTCCCGCTTGATGATGCGGTTGAGATGCACGTAAATAAAATTCAGCCCCGGCGTGGTGCCCCAGTGCCCCAGCAGGCGCGGCTTCACATGCTCTAGCTTGAGGGGTTCCCGCAGCAGCGGGTTGTCCATCAGGTAAATCTGCCCCACCGACAGGTAGTTGGCGGCCCGCCAGTAGGCGTCCATTTTGCGCAGTTCGTCGTCGGTCAGCGGTTTTGTCGAGAGCTGTTCTGCCAAAACCATAGCCGTACCCCCTAGGTATCTCTACTCCCATGGTGAGCCAGGTTGGGGCGTAGGCTTGGGGATCTTGGGATTCCTTTGGATTTGGGAGATGGGGTGAGGGTTGACAAGGGCGGGCCTAGGTAGAGCTGCAGCATTTTGCCCATGACCATTAGATACTCTCCCTGAGGGGCACCCCTCACCCCCAACCCCTCTCCCTGAGGGACACCCCTCACCCCCAACCCCTCTCCCTGAGGGAGAGGGGAGTTAGGGATCGATGTGACAAACCTATTGTTGAATAAGGCCATGGAGATTACCCAGCAGCGAGGAAGCGTTGAGCAAAAGTTGGCATCATCCGGCGTTGGGTTAGTCTTGCTCAAGCGGCAGGTATCTTGTTACCACCACCAGGGCTTGAGGGGGGTGCCGTCGGGGAAGATGAGGCCGACAATCTGGGATCCGCTGTGCTTGAGGCCCTCGATCTGGGCGCCTTGCAGGTTGGCCTGGGCGAGGTTGGCGCGGCTGACATCGGCCCGGCGTAGGTTGGCCCCCTGGAACTGGGCCTGGCGCAGCTCGGCGCCGCTGAGATCGGCTCCTTCCAGGTCGGCATTTTGCAAGTTGGCCCCCCGCAGATCCGCCCGCTGCAGGTTGGCCCCCCGCAAGTCTGCTCCTTCCAGGTCAGATCCGCGCAGATCGACGCGCTTCAGGTCGGCCCCCCGCAGCCGGATCTGGCGCAGCACCAGCCCCCTCAAGTCGGCCTTGCTCAGGTCTTGGCCACAGAGATCCTGCCCCTCTCCTCCCCAGTTCTGCAACTGCCAAATGTGGCGCAGCCGCTCCTCCAGGTGGGTCTCTTGGGAAAGCCGGGATCCCCGCAGGCTGGTGCCGCTGACTTTGGCCCCTCTCAAGTCGGCTCCCTCCAGATCGGCCCCCTGTAAGTCGGCTCCGCTCAGCTTGGCCCCTTGCAAATTGGCCTGGCGCAGATCCGCTTGCTGCAGTTGGGCGCCGTTGAAGTTGCAAAAGCGCAGGTTGGCCTTTCTCAAGTTAGCTTCGTGGAAGTTAGCACCCCCCAGCCGCGCCTCTTGCAGATCCACTCCCTCCAAGTCGGCGTAGGTGAAGTCCCGCTCGCCGCGCCGATAGGCCACGATCACCCCTTGCGCTCCCCCCACCGGGCGAAAGGGGCTGTAGGCGCGACAGGCCCGCTCCGCCTCCGGCTGCCCTAGCTGCGACAACAAGCGCCAAGCCGCCAGGCGCACCGCCCAAGAGCTGTTGCCGGCCAGGGCCGCAATCAGCTCGGCCAGGCCCGCCGATCCGTACTCCAGCAACTGGGGCAACGTAGCCAGGCGCACCGCTTCGTCGCTGTGGGCAAGGCGCCGCCGCGCCCCCTCGATGCCTCCCAACACCAAAGCCTGGGCCGGGGCGGTCGCCGTTTGACCCCCCAACACCAGATCCCAAAGTCGTGGCCGGGTGCCACCGGAGAGCTGGGAGTTGCCGATCATGGGCCCGGCTATACCCAACGTCCCACCACGACGCGGATGGTGCCATCCTCCAACACTTCTTCGGCCTCAATGGCATAGCCCTGTTCCCGGGCCGAGCGCAGCAAGCTTTTGTGGGCGTAGCGCTGCAAAATCGGCTCCAAGAAGGTCTGGGGATCGATACCTGCTCCCCACAGATCGGTCACCAGCTCGTAGTGATCCCCGTTGCGGCGAAAGCCGATGTCGAAGCCATTTTGCTGACGGATCACCAAGTCGGCGCGGGTGCGATTCCACAGGTAGCCGCGCAAGCTGGCATCCCGCTGCACGGCGTAGCCCAGTTCCTTTAGGGTCTCTTCCAAGAGCTCGGCGTCCTTGATTTGCACTTGCAGAGTGGTGAAGTGAGACATGGCGGTTACAATCCTTTGCGGGATGGAGACGGGATCCTCCACTATAAAGTGCCCTTGCGGTTGTGGAAAAAATGTGAAAAAGCATCACGTGGATCCCTAACTCCTCCCCTGGACAAAGGAGTCGCGGAAGTGTCTCAATCGGGTTTGCAATGAGCCTATCTGTGGGCGGATCCCTGCCGGCAAAATGGTTTAATGGGAGTTTAGCCCTTCACTTGACCCCTATGGCTGAGACCTTTCTTTACAACGCCTTGCGTGCCGCCCTCGACGAAGAAATGGCCCGCGATTCCAATGTATTCGTGCTGGGAGAGGATGTCGGCCATTACGGCGGCTCCTACAAAGTCACCAAAGACCTGTATCGCAAGTATGGGGAGATGCGCCTGCTGGATACCCCCATTTGCGAGAACAGCTTCACCGGCCTGGCCATCGGGGCAGCCATGACCGGCTTGCGCCCGGTGGTGGAAGGGATGAACATGGGTTTTTTGCTCCTGGCCTTCAACCAAATCGCCAACAACGCCGGCATGCTGCGCTACACTTCCGGCGGCAACTTTAAGATCCCACTGGTCATCCGCGGGCCGGGCGGGGTGGGCCGCCAGTTGGGAGCCGAGCACTCGCAGCGGCTGGAGGCTTACTTTCAAGCGGTGCCCGGCCTCAAGATCGTGGCCTGTTCAACCCCTTACAATGCCAAGGGTTTGCTCAAGTCGGCCATCCGCGACGACAACCCCGTTCTCTTTTTCGAGCATGTGCTCCTGTACAACTTAAAAGAAGATCTGCCGGAGGAAGAGTATCTTTTGCCTCTGGATAAAGCCGAAATTGTCCGATCCGGGTCGGACGTTACCCTGCTCACCTACTCGCGCATGCGCCACCACGTGCTCAAGGCTGTGGATACTTTGGTGTTACAGGAGATCGATCCCGAGGTGATCGATTTGATTTCCCTCAAACCTCTGGATATGGAGACCATTGCTGCTTCGGTGCGCAAAACCCACCGGGTGGTCATCGTTGAAGAAGACATGAAAACAGGCGGCATTGGGGCGGAGCTGACCGCCCGCATCATGGAAGAATTGTTTGACGAGCTGGACGCGCCGGTGGTGCGGTTGGCCTCCCAGGACATTCCCACCCCCTACAACGGCACGCTGGAGGCAGCCACGATCGTGCAGCCGGCAGATATTGTGGCGGCGGTGGAGCGGCTCCTCTACGCTGATTAGAGCCCCTGGCATCAGACGTCGAAATCCTACTCCCAGCTCCGCAATCACCTGCAAAGTTCTCAGGGCAACCTTGCTAAGATTTCCATGGCAGGGATCCCAGGCTATGCAAGGCGTACTGCTGATCCTCTACATGTTGTTTGTCAGTGGCCTGATTGCCGTGGTTGGGGATCGGGTCGGCTATCGGATTGGCAAAAAGCGCCTCACCTGGTTTAACCTGCGCCCCCGCCACACGGCCGTTTTGGTAGCCGTGATTACCGGGGTGAGCATCTCGGCGCTGACCTTGGGCACACTGCTGCTCCTCAACCGCTCCCTGTCGGAGGCCCTGTTCAGCTACACCAACCAAATTGCCCAGGCGGAGCAGGAGCTGCGGGCCCTCAACCGCCAAAAGGCCCTGCTGGAAGCCGAAAATGCCGCTCTCAGGGTTGAGCGAGACCGCCTCAAGCTGGATCTCGACCAGTTTCGCAGCCAGCAATCGGCAGCCCAGACCCGCCTGAGCGAAGTCCGGGATCAACTGACCTTGGCGCTGCAGGAGCGGCAAGAGGCAGAAGCCAAGCTGGCGGCAGCCAATGAGCAACTGGCCCAGGTGCAGCCCAGCCTGGCTCGAGCCCAGGCCGAGTTGGAGGCGGTGAAGGCAGAGGTGGAGTCGGCCCGGCAGGTCATTGCCACGCTGCAGTCGCAAAAACAAGCCCTGCAACTGGATCGGGATCAGTTAGAGCGCTCGTTGGATACGGCCCAGGCAGCTCTGGCCCAACTGGAGAGCCAAAAAAAACAGCTTGAGCAGGAGATCGAGCAGCTCAACCAGTTGGCGGTGCGGTTGCGGCGGGGAGAGTTGGCCATCCTGGCCGGAGAAGTCTTGGCGACGGGGGTTGTCGAGTCGCCGGAAGGGGCCAAACCGGAGGTGATCCGGCAACAGTTTGAGCGACTGTTGGCTCAGGCCGAGCGACGGGCCCTCGCCCTCGGATCCCAGCCCATGCCCCCTCTGGAAAACGCGATCTTGATCCGCCGCGAGGATGCCGATCAAGCCTTGGAAAAGCTACAAGAACCCGGTAGCTGGGCGGTGCGCATTCTCTCGCTCTCCAATCGGCTCAAGGGCGAGCCTGTGCCTGTGCTGGTACAGATCTACCCCAACCAGCGGATTTTCGCCAAGGGATCCGTGCTGGCCCAGGGGGTGATCCAGCCGGGTTTGAGCGAAAATCAAATCCAGCAGCAACTGCTGCGACTGCTGAACCAGGCCAATCAGCGCTCGCAAGAGGAGGGGCTCCTCTCCGATCCCATCACCGGCACCGTTGGGGAATTCTCGCAGGTGAAGTTTTTGGAAGTGGTGCAGCGCCTCCGTCAAAGCACCACCCCTATGGATGTAAAGCTGGTTGCCGACACAGACATTTACACGGCGGGGCCGTTGCGGGTGAGTTTTCTGATGGCCGACCAACCCAGCTCTTCTGGAGTTTCACAAGCGGGGCCCCCTGAGGGATGATGGACTCACTCCGTCCGGTAAGGCTGGAAGAGGGGCGGGTGCTGATCGGTTTTGACCCGGGGCGGGACAAATGTGGCCTTGCCGTTGTGCAAGTCCGGCCGGTGTGGCAGGTCTTGCATCGGGAAGTGGTCTTGGCAGGGGAGGCGCCGGCCAGGTTGCAGAGCCTCTGGCAGCAGTTTGGAGCGGAGCGGGTGATCCTGGGCAACCAGACGACGGCCCAGGCCTGGAAACACCAACTGGAATCACTCATCCCCCCGCCGCAGATCGTCCTGGTGGACGAGCGCCACAGCTCGGAAGAGGCCCGGCGGCGCTACTGGGATTTTTACCCGCCGCGAGGATGGGAGCGACTGTTGCCCAAGGGGATGCGGATGCCGGCCAAGGCGTACGATGATCTGGTGGCTCTGATTCTGGTGGAGCGCTATTGTCGTGAGACTGAGCCGACGTGAGCTGCTGCAGGGGATCCTGCTGGGGCTGATGGTGACAGGGTGTGGTGGGCACCTGCCTCTGATTGTGGCGCTCAAGCAAGGGATCCCCGCCAGCCTGGTGAACGAGTTTCGCCGCCGCACTCAGGCCCGCTTTCGGCTGCAACTGGTGGATGAGCGGGCCCAACTGCTGGCCTATCTGCGGCAGAGCGTCCAGCCGCCTGGTTCGGCCTGGCGGGTTCGGCGGCCGGTGGCAGCTCTAAGCCTGTTGGGGGCCGACGCTTTGGATCGGGCCGTGGCTGCCGGATGGCTGGATCCCTTGCCGCCTGAGCTTTTGGGGGAACGATGGTCCAATTTGGATCCCCGCTGGCAAGCCGCTGCGCGCCGGGAAGGACAGATCTGGGGTGTGCCTTGGCGCTGGGGGGTAACGGCCATCGCCTACCGCCGCGATCGGGTGGGCAAGCCGATTCGGGACTGGGAAGATCTGTGGCGGCCTGAGCTGACCGGCAAGATCACCCTGCCGGATCACCCGCGGGAGGTGATCGGGCTTGTCCTCAAAAAGATGGGCCGCTCCTACAACGATCCCCTCGACCCTGAGGATGTCGAACTCCGGCAAGAGCTGGGATCCCTGCACCGCCAGGTTTTGGCCTATACTTCCGCCGACTACCTGCCCATCTTGCGCCTGGCCGATAGCTGGGTGGCCGTGGGCTGGTCGCAGGATCTCTATGCCACCCAAGCCAACTACCCGGAGCTGGAAGTGGTGATCCCGGCGTCTGGCTCCGCCATCTGGTGGGATGTCTGGGTGCGACCTCACCTCAAAAACCCTGCCGACCCAGAATCAACCCAGACAGATGCTGGATCCCTGCTGGCCAACTGGATTGACTTTGTCTTGAATCCTGAGTTTGCCCCTCGCCTGGTGAATCTGAGCGGGATCGCTTCGGTTGTGCCGCTGGATTTGGCGCAACTGGCCCCCCGCCTGCAACGCCGAGCCGACTTTCAAATCTCCACTTGGCAACGCGCAGAGATCTGGCGCCCCTTGAGCTCAGCCGAGGCCGAGTCCTATCTCAATCTCTGGGATCAAATGCGACGGGGCCTTCTGTAGAGCCACGGCCCGTGGCAGGCTTTGGCATCTATCGGGTGGACAGTTGAGAAGTCTTGTGCCGGCCCGCAATACTTTGTCAAGGTTTGCAACGCTGCTGAGGAGCTGTGGTAGGATGCCTGCTGTCTGATGAGCCAGTCGCATTTGCATCGAGGAGAGCGCCTTGAGCCTGAGAGTTGCTGTTGTGGGAGGTGGCCCAGCCGGAGCCTCTGCCGCCGAAGTTTTGGCCCAAGCCGGAATTGAAACCTTTTTGTTGGAGCGGAAGCTGGACAACGCCAAGCCCTGCGGGGGGGCCATTCCCCTCTGTATGGTCTCCGAATTCAACCTCCCTGAGGAGATCATTGACCGCAAAGTGCGCAAGATGAAGATGATCTCCCCTTCCAACTATGAGGTGGATATCGTCCTCGACAACGAAAACGAATACATCGGCATGTGCCGCCGCGAGATCTTGGATGCCTTCTTGCGCAACCGTGCCCATCAAAAAGGGGCGGAGCTGATCAACGGCAAAGTGATGCATCTGGAAATTCCCCAAAATAACCGGGATCCCTACATCCTCCACTACAACGATTTCTCCGACGGCTCGAGGCAAGGGAGACCGCGTTCTTTGGCGGTGGATGTGGTGATCGGGGCGGATGGGTTCCACTCCAAGGTGGCGGAAGCCATTGGTGCTGGCGACTACAACTATGCCCTGGCCTTTCAGGAGCGGATTCGGCTCCCGGACGACAAAATGGCCTACTACGAAGAGCGGGCAGAGATGTACGTGGGGGACGATGTTTCTCCAGACTTCTATGCCTGGGTCTTCCCCAAGTCCAACCATGTAGCCGTAGGCACCGGCACCATGAAGGCCAACCAGGCCAACATCCAAAAGTTGCAAGCTGGGATCCGTGCCCGCGCTGCCGAGCGGATTCGGGGGGGGCAGGTGATTAAGGTAGAGGCCCATCCGATCCCGGAGCATCCGCGTCCGCGCCGCGTGGTGGGCCGTGCGGCTTTGGTGGGAGATGCGGCAGGCTATGTAACCAAATCCAGCGGCGAAGGGATCTATTTTGCCGCCAAGTCGGGCCGCATGTGTGCCGAGACCATCGTCGAGACCTCCAACGGCGGGAAGCGCGTCCCCAGCGAGGAGGAGCTCAAGCTGTATCTCAAGCGCTGGGATCGCCAATACGGCCTGACCTACAAGGTTTTGGATATTCTACAACGGGTGTTCTACCGTTCCAACGCCACTCGCGAAGCCTTTGTGGAGATGTGCGCCGACCGGGATGTGCAGCGGCTAACCTTTGACAGCTACCTCTACAAGACGGTGGTGCCCATGAACCCTTGGGTGCAGTTCAAGATCACGGTCAAAACCCTGGGCAGCCTGATCCGCGGCAACGCTTTAGCTCCCTGAGGATCCCTACTGCCACTGGAAGGTGACGGTAACGCGATCCCAATTGGCTTCCGTTTTCAGCACACTGGCAGAGGCCCGTTGTCCGGCGGGCACATCGCTGGGCTCAAACGCGGCCACCCGCGTATCGATGACTGCTTCTCCCTGATAGAAGGTGAAACGAGCGCGGGCGTTGAGAACGGTGCGGGTGCTGCGGTTGATCGCCTCCACGCTCAGGCGGCTGCCGGCCCCTACCCGTTCTTCTCGAATGGATCCCACGATCACGAAATCTCCCGGGTTGGGCGCAGATGTGGCGGCGGTCGGCGTTGGGCTGGCCATCGGTGGGGCCGTCTCGTTCTGCTTGAGGAGCTCCAAAACGCGGGCCAACTCTTGCTGGAAAAAAACAAAGGCTTCCCGCGATTGGTTGGCTACCTGGGCCAAAATCAGCCGATCCGACTCCTCTACCGGAATTTCCAGCAGGGGGGCCGGCCCTTTGAGGGTGACTCGAATGCTGGCGACCTCTTGGTTGATGAACTTATCCAGGTAGGGAAAGATGTTGAGAATGCAGTCTTGAAAGGATCCCATCGGCATAATGCGATTGTTCGTCAGCACCAAGTCGGCCCGCTCACAGCTAGCCCGATCCTCCATATCGATCTCCAGGGGCACGCGGAAGGATCCCAGGCTGGTGTTGGTGATGGTGACGCCAATGCCGTACACCTCCTGTCGCCAGCCGTGGATGATCTCCAGGCTGGGACTGGTCACTTCCTCGGTGAAGTACTCTCCCGCCCAGACAGGGGATCCCCCCAGAGATAGGGTCAATAGCAACACAGGGAAATAGCAGGTCAGTCTCCGGTTCACCTCAACCTTCCTCCACGCACAGCTTGTGAATTCTGGGGCAAGGCATCGATTTGCTTCCCTGAGATGGAAATAGCCTAGCCTCAGAGCTACCGCCCAACCAAGAGACGCACCTTTTGCACTGGACACCCTCTCCGCCCCGACCTCTTGCACCAGCAGCCAATGGTCATCTCCGCAGGTATCCGAAATATCCATTTTTACCTCAAAGCACCCCCTCAGCGGGTCTGGAGAGGCCATTCTTTGCAGGGATCCCCAAAGATCGCCACCTACTCCGTACACTGGGATCCTGGGGGGGCATGATGACCGGACAACGACTCAGCCTGTGGACGAAGCTGGCCTATGGGGTGGGGGATCTGGGCACGGGCATAACGGCCAATATCCTCATCTTTTTCCTGCTGCCCTTTCTCACCAATACCGTCGGCATGGCGGCGGGCCTGGCCGGCAGCATCTACGCCATCACCCGCTTTTGGGATGCCCTCAACGATCCCCTCATCGGCATCCTCAGCGACCGCACCCGCAGCCGTTGGGGTCGTCGCCGCCCCTGGCTGCTGTTTTCGGCTCTTCCCTTTGCCCTGACCTTTGCGGCGCAGTGGTGGATCCCTTTTCCCGGTCGAACTGGGCTTTTGTTTGCCTATTACCTGGCGGTGTCGCTGCTGTTTAACACCTTCTACTCTGCCGCCAACATTCCCTATGCCTCTCTGACAGCGGAGCTGACCCAAGACTACGACGAGCGCACCCAGCTCAACCAGTTCCGCTTTGTCTTCTCGGTGGGAGGCAGCATGGTTGCGGTAGTCAGCTTTCCGCTTTTGGTTAACCTGCTGCCGGATCGGGCTGCCGGCCATCTGCTGGCGGGAGCTTGTTTTGGGGGGATCTCGGCTCTGCCCCTGCTGCTCTGCTTTTGGGGGGTGCGAGAACGGTATCAATCCTGGCGGGATCCGCTGCCCCTACTGCAGCAACTGCGGGTGGCCTTCAGCAACCGCCCCTATCTATTTGTCAGCGGCATCTACCTGTGTTCTTGGCTGGCGTTTCAGTTTACGGCCACGATCATCCCCTATTTCATCGTTTTCTGGATGCAGTTGCCGGAGGTGTGGATCTCGCTAGTGGTGTTGGCGGTTCAGAGCGTTGCGGTGCTGACCCTGTTTGCCTGGACGCGACTGAGCGCCCACCTGGGCAAGCGCGCCATGTACCTGATCGGGGCGGGGTTTTGGCTGATCTCGCAAGCCGGCCTGTTTTTCCTACAGCCCGGCCAGGAGCGGCTCATGATTGCCCTGGCGCTGTTGGCGGGGGTGGGGGTTTCGGCCACGGCCTATCTCGGCCCCTGGTCGATGTTGCCGGATGTCATCGACCTGGATGAGCTGCAAACTGGGGAGCGGCGGGAAGGGATCTTTTGTGCCTTGATGGTGTTCCTGCAAAAGGTAGGCCTAGGACTGGGGCTGTTTTTCCTAGGGCAAGTTCTGGAGTGGTCTGGCTTTATCCCTTCGGTGGCCGGGGGGCCGCCGCCCACCCAGCCGGAATCGGCCCTGTTGGCCATCCGCCTTGCCATTGGCCCCTTGCCGGCGGTGGTTTTAATCGGCGGCATCCTGCTGGTGTGGCTCTACCCCATCACCCGGCAGCGCCACCGGCAGATCCTGCAGGAACTAGAAGCAAGACGGGCGGGATCCGCCTAGACAAGAGCCGCTTCCCCTCTTTAGTTGAGGATGATGCGCAGGCCGCTGCCGGAAGGCTGCACCGGCTCGGAGTTGGGCAGAATCCGCAGGCCGCTGCCGCTGGGCCGGATCCCGGTGTTGTCGGTATTGACGAAGAAGGTGTTGGAGCGGCCATCCCGCTCGTAGACCACCACGTCGTTGGAATTGAACTGGGAGCGGCAGATGATGGGGGAGTTGTCGGCAGCAGTGGCGGCGCTGCAGCGGTAGCCAGGGGCAGAGACCACTTGGCCCTCGGCATCGATGGAAAAAGGAACTCCCCCGGGCGGGAACGGAGCCAAGAGCGGCTGGTCGGGGTTGAGGATAACCGAGCCACCGGTGCTGGGTTCGACAACGATCCCGCGGCCATCAATGACGATCCGCTGAGCTTGTACAGGAGCGACAGCCCCCAAGAGCAAAGCCAGGCTTAGCCCCAGTGGGCGGGGAAAAAACAGTTTCATCGGACATCTCCTTTGGCCCAGGGCCATTCCACTCTTTGGGATCCATCGGCTACCTTGGAGGGATCCCTAACTTGATCTTGGCCCAGGTAGGGAGGATAACCCAGGGCGGAAGCCGTCACCTCGCTTGCCAGGATGGGCACTTGGCCTTCGGCTCGACTACCACAGCCCGGAACGCCCCAGCGCCAGACCCACCACCAACATCCCCAACACCAGAAAAGGCTGAGCGCTGGCCTGGTATTTCACGTCGTTGTTGAGGGGATCCCGCAGCAGGTACATGTCTTGGAAGGTGATCTGGGGGATAATGAGCAGCACCAAAATCGCCGCATAGAGTTTTAGGCCGGCTCCCAGCAAAAACGAGGCCATGCCGAACTGAAATAGATCAATCATCAGCGCCGCGATCCAGGCCGCCCCCACAGCGCCAAACATCACCGGCAAAGAGGCGAGTCCAAATTGTCTATCTCCCTCGATGCTTTTGAAATCGTTGACCACGGCAATCCCCAAGCCGGCCAAGCTGTAGATTAGAGTTAGGATGCAGACTGTCCAGTTGAGCTGGCCAAACAGGGCGTGGCCTGTCCACCAGGGCAAAGCAATGTAGCTGGCGCCCAGGGCGTAGTTGCCCAGCCAGCCATTGCGCTTTAGTTTCAGGGGCGGCGCCGAGTAGATGTAGGCAATTAGGGCTCCCGCCAGGGCAATGCAGGTGATCACCGGGAAGTCGTGGCCGGTGTACCAGTCCAGGGCATAGGCCAACCCCAGCCCCAAGATCAGCAGCACCCAGATCTGGATAACCACCCGCTGCAGGGAGATGGCCCCGGAAGGGATGGGGCGGTAAGGCTCGTTGATGGCGTCGATGTCGCGGTCGTAGTACTCGTTCAGGGTCTGGGTGTAGCCGGTCATCAGGGGGCCGGCCAGGATCATGCCCACCAGGATGAGGGCCACGTTCTCCCAAGTCCAGGTAAAGTGGCCAGAAGAGGCCGCCCCCGGAATCAGGCCCCACACCAGCGGGATCCAGGTGACGGGCTTCATCAGTTGCAGGTGGACTTGCCAAACGGAGCGAGACTCCACCTCTGCCCCTTTCATGCCCAAAAGTTGACGGACACGCCGGCTGGCGGATCCTTGGTCGGTTTCAGGAGCCGGCGCGGTTTCTGCGCTGGGATCGGCAGCAGGGGCCATTGCGTCTGCCGCTGGCGCCAAAGATGGCTCTTGAGAGGTGCTTTCGCTCATAGTGGGGTGCGCAATCAAACTTCAACAACGGGGATACCCACCCCCATTCTGAGGCATCTTCCCTCGTTCCTCAAAACTTTCCTCTAGACAATCTGCGCTGCCACGAATAGGGATTGGTGCTGGGCCGGGATCCGCTCTTTCTCGGCTGCCGGGATCACCAAGGGGGGCTGCCGGGTGTAGTTGACGGGATCCCGGAACCAAGGTCGGCTGTAGGTGTTGTAAAGGAGGGGCCGGGGAGCGGTAGAACGATTGGCCCGGCCTAGGTGGATCAAGCGGTAATCGAACAGCAGGCAGGATCCCTTGGCCAGCGGCGGATCGACAAAGGGCATCTGCCGGGCCAGCTCGGTGTAGTGGGCCTCGAAAACGGCATGGCTGCCGGGCCAGAGACGGGTTATGCCGTTCTCTTCGTTGACATCCACCAGCGGAATGAGAAGATTGAGGGCATAGCAGGGGATGATGGCATCCAGAATTGCGTCGCCGAAGAGGTGGGAGAGATCCCGGTGAACCTGTTGGTCGGCGGATCCCGGCAGAGAAACTACCACCCCCAGACCGCTCAGGATCAGGCTTGATCCCAAGATTCGCTGCAAAATAGGCAGGACTAAGGGGTGGGCATAGAGCAGGGGATCGTTGAAGGGCCCCTCCAGGCGCACCGTCACCATCACTCGTCGATTGCCCACCAACAGGGCGTCGGTGTGGTTCTCGTGGGTGCAGTAGCGGCTGTAGGTGGCCAGAAAGCTGCTGTGCAGCTTGTCGATGAGCGCCGTGGGGAAGATCTCCGGCAGCACCAGGTAGCCCTCGGTGGAAAACAGGTGAAACGCCTGCTCTACGGTCTCCGGATCCGGCTGCTGTCCTGTATGGCTAAAGCGCACCTGGGCTAACACGAACCTTTACCCCTTTTGCAGACTGGCCACTGCCATCAGCATGCCCCGCGCCTTGTTCAAACATTCTTGATATTCCCGCTCTGGATCCGAGTCGGCCACGATGCCCGCCCCGGCTTGGACGCTCACCTGGCCCCGTTGAACCAGCAGGGTGCGGATGGTGATGGCGGTGTTCAGTTGGCCGGAGAAGTCATAGTAGCCGTAGGCACCGGCGTAGGGGCCGCGGCGGCACCCTTCCAGCTCGTGGATAATCTGCATGGCGCGAATTTTGGGGGCGCCGGTAACGGTGCCGGCAGGAAAGGTGGCCCGCAGCAGATCCCAGGCGCTGTAGCGGGGATCCAACTGCCCTACCACGTTGCTGACGATGTGCATCACGTGGCTGTAGCGCTCAATCTGCATCAGGTCGTCCACCTGCACGGATCCCAGGCGGCAGACCCTTCCCAGGTCGTTGCGGGCCAAGTCCACCAGCATGACGTGCTCCGCCCGCTCCTTGGGATCCGCCAAGAGCTCTTGCTCCAACTGGCGGTCTTCGGCGGGGGTAGTGCCGCGGGGGCGGGTGCCGGCGATGGGACGCACGGTGGCGATGCGCTCTTCCCCCACCCGGCTGAGCTTGACCATCACCTCTGGGCTGGAGCCAATCAGGCACAGATCCCCAAACTGCAAAAATGCCATGTAGGGGGAGGGGTTAATCAGCCGCAGGGAGCGGTAGAGGCGAAAGGGATCCCCGTCAAAGCGGCTGGTCAAGCGCTGCGAGAGCACCACCTGAAAGATCTCGCCGGCGCGGATGTAGGCTTTGGCCTGCTCCACCGCCTGGCAGTAGGCGGCGCGGCTGAGGGTGCTGGGGGGAATGGCATCGGGCAGGTGGGGCTTCCAGTCGAGGCTGAGGTGGGATAGCGACAGGGGAGCGCTGAGCTGTTGCAGCAGCGTTTCCACCCGCTGGCAAGCTTGGGCGTAGGCCTGCTCCGCCGGCTGCTGGCGCGTGTCGGCAAAGGCCACCACCCAGATCTTGCGCTTCACCTGGTCGAAGATCAGGATGCTGTCCACCTGCATTAGGATGGCGTCGGGCGGATCCCCTGGCTGCGGGGGATGGATGGGTACCTTGGGCTCAATCCAGCGAATCAGCTCATAGCCCCAGTAGCCGAACAGCCCGCCAATGCTGCTGGGCAACTCCGGCAGGTGCACCGGCTCATAGGGCTGCAGGCAGCGGGCCAAAATGGCAAAGGGATCCCCGTGGTGCTGCTCTCGATGCCCGTCGCGGTGGATTTGCAAGGCCTGATCCCCGCGCACCTCTAGCACCCACAGGGGATCGCAGCCGAGGAAGCTGTAGCGGGCCACCTGCTCCCCTCCCTCCACCGATTCCAACAAAAAGTTGTAGGGCCGCCCGGCGCAGACCCGGTACCAGGCAGAGACAGGCGTTTCCAAGTCCGCCACCCATTCCTGGTACACCGGGATGAAATTGCCCTGTTGGCTGAGGGCGAGAAACTCCTTCAGGGAAGGGAAGATCATGGCCTGCACTTCCTGCGGTTTGCCTCTCGACTTTACCCTAAGGCGGGCAACCATTAAGCTGAGGGGGGCTTTTCTCTCGGGAACCTTGGCCATGCATACCCCATCGCAGATCCTTCGCGAGCGCCTGCGCTTCCACGGCCACAAGTACACTTTTGTCAGCCAGCGTTTGCGCTTTCCCAACGGCACAGAAGGGGAGCGGGAGTACCTCATCCACCCCGGCGGCGTTGTGGCCGTGCCGGTGACTGCCGAAGGCAAGTTTGTCTGCATTCGCCAGTATCGCTTTGCCGTCGCCGCCTACCTTTACGAATTTCCTGCCGGCACCGTCGAGCCGGGAGAACATCCGGATGAAACCATTCGCCGCGAGCTGGAAGAAGAAACCGGCCTGCGCGCCCACCGCTGGGATCCCCTCGGCCAATTTTATCTGTGCCCCGGCTATTCCAGCGAGATCATGTACGCCTACCTGGCGCGGGATCTGGAAGTGCTGGATGCTCCACCGGCCAAGGACGAGGATGAAGACATCGCCGTCGTGGAGTTTTCGCCTGCTGAACTAACGGAAATGGCCCGTTTTGGCCTGGACTTTGATAGCAAATCTATCGCCTGCTTTTGGCGGGCCCAATTGTTTTTGGCGGCAGAAAAGGGGGCTATTCCAAGTGGCAACCAGACATGAGTGGCAAACTCTGGCCATTGCAATTGCCGGTGAACCTTTGCCTTGCCTAGCTTCCCTCCCTCAGAGCGAGAGTTAGGGATCGATCCAGCGAGCCGTTCCATTTGATAATGACTACGACTTTTTTGTACAGCTTTTTCTAGCGTTATCTACGGCAGCCAGTATAGATCAATCTCTTGCGTCAGTCGCCCCTGACCATCAAGGTGGGCGCGACGTTGAATTGAACATCAGAGGGATCCCTTATCCCGGCTATTTTGTTAACTGGAGAAGCCTTGGAGTCTCCTAGAATTTTAGGGTCGAGGGGTGAGGAAATATGCGGAAGCTGTTGTATTCCTATGGTCGCATAGCCTGGGGAGTGGCCTTGGTTGTCACCCTACCAACTGCCGTTGGTTCTGCCCATTCCCAGCCTATGCTTCCGCTTTTGCCGGCTGTTTCTGAGGGGGGCAGCGCGCGCGAAGGAGTTGTTGCCCTATTTCGTCAATCCATCTGGTGGGACTTCATCCGTGGCAATCGTGGCGAAAACCTGCGCCTGTTTGCGGCCAGCCTCACCGCTTCCGATCGTCAGGATGTAGTGGCCGTGTTTGAAATCCAGCGGCAGCCGACAGTGGAGCCGGTGGTGCGGGTTCTCAGCTTTGGACATCAGGGAGGATACGATTTTCGCCTGCTCCACACGGCTGAGCCGATCCCAGGGCGGTTGGTGGAAGCTCACCTGCGCACCGACATCACCCCCAGCACCCAGCCCAAGTTGGTGCTGCTCACCGAGCGAGGGGGCATCAGCCTGCTGCGGTCTGTCTTGGTCTTGGAACACCGGCTAGAGGGGTTTGTGCCGTTGCTAAGCGTAACAGACTTAAGCAATGCCAGCCTGCGGGTCAGCCCCCAAGGGATCCTGGTCATCTCCAGCGTGCCGGGATCCAACCGCGACTCGCGCGCCACCCTCTACCAGTGGGAAGGAGATGGCTTTGTCCGCCGCGATCTGTAGCATCCCAAGTTTTTCGATTGGCGACAAGGCATAGGCCGCTGGGATTCGTTCCCAATTGCTGCGAAGCAGTCCCCTGCAACTCCCCTCTCCCACTGGGAGAGGGGTCGGGGGTGAGGGGAGACTCCCATTGAAAGAGGGATCGGGGGTGAGGGAAACGTCTCCAGCCTATTGAGGGTGACCAGAGAGCTGCTGAGCCTGCCAGCAGACGCCCAGGCTGGGCGCTTGGCCCACCTGCCAGAGAAACAGGCTTTCAGCTCCCAGGGGATCCAGGCTCCAGGGATCCAGGTCAGACCCAAACCACCCGTAGGGATCGACAGGGGCAGGTTGGCCAGAGTTGGTTTGATCAAGGCGGCGCACCTCAAAATGGAGATGGGGCCCACTGGCACAGCCGCTGTCGCCCGAGAGGCCGATTACGTCCCCTGCCGCCACTCTCTGTCCCTCCTGCACCCGGATTTGGC
>NZ_JANSJH010000015.1:28718-35700 GCF_047462495.1 Synechococcus sp. H55.2
AGGCCGATTACGTCCCCTGCCGCCACTCTCTGTCCCTCCTGCACCCGGATTTGGCTGAGGTGGGCGTAGAGGGTTTCCAAGCCGCCTGGCTCGTGCAGAATGCGCACCCGCAACCCCCTGACCGGGCGGCCCAAGCCAGGACACAAAAACTGCGGCTCTTGACGCGCCAAGGTGACCCGTCCTGAAGCGGCGGCCAAGATCGGCGTACCCACCGGCATGGCCCAGTCGTAGCCGGCGTGGCCATCGCTTTTGCCGCAGGGGTGCAGCGGGCCAGGGAGCCAAACTTGGCCTTGCCCACTGACAAACCGTCCGTTGCCATCTTCCTCCCCCAGGGGCATATCGTGGTCGAAAAGGTTGGTGACGGGAAATTCGCCGACAAAGGGCTTGTGCAAGAACGGCCACTGGGGCAGCGGCGCATCCCCATCGGCAGAGCGATGGCTCTCCAGCGCCAGCCGATAGTTTTCCAGCTCCTGACGCTGAGCCGGATCCTGCGACTGCCGATACAAGAGATCCACCAGGCGCAGGGCCTGAGACCAGTCCCGGCGCTCCACAGCCCGGGCCAACTGGGCGTACACCCCCACCAGGGATCCCTGCCACCGAGGTAGGGGCAGGCCCTGGGCAAAGACAGAGGGGATGTTTACGAATTGATACAATAGACAGCAAAATATCAGCAGTGTCACCGTTAGCAGCAGTGACACCTCTGTCCAGGGAGCCATCCCAAGTAGGCCGGCCCGCAAGCAAGCGGGTTCGTTCTTGGAGTTGGGCTTTCTTCCCAGGCCACCCGCTTTTCTCCTCAGCCGTTGTAGGAGCGGTAGAGAGGCAGAGCGGCTTTGCTTAACCACTCTCCTGGAGTTTCTCATGCGTTGGTTCTCGTCCTCTGGTGTTCTCGTCAGTCCGTCTTTGCAGCTTTCTGTTTGGCGAAGTGTTCTGCCTCTGTCCGGCTCAATTTGGCGGCGGCTGGAAGCTTTGGCGCTGGGTTTGCACATTCTGTCTTTGCTCTTCGGGTTGGCAGGGTTGCTTTGGGTTGTACCCCATCCTGAGTGGGTGGCCAGTTTGCCCCCCGTTGGCATTCAAGCCTTCTCCTGGAGCATGGGCAATGGCGGCGTTGCCTACATGGTGTTCGGGGCGCTGGCGGCGGCTTTGATGGGATCCCGACTGTTGGGAGTGCGGCGCCTGTTGATGTTTTTGATCCCGGCGGTGGGCATCTCCCTGGCCAGCGAGCTGTTGGGCACCAGTACAGGGATCCCCTTTGGCGACTACGGCTACCTCAGTGGGCTGGGCTACAAGATTGCCGGGCTGGTTCCCTTCACGATCCCTTTGTCTTGGTTTTACGTGGGGCTGTCCTCTTACCTGTTGGCGCGGGTGGCGCTGCAAGCGGGTCGCCACTGGCTGATCCACTGCGAGGCCATCCTGTTGGGGGCGCTGCTGCTCACCGCTTGGGACTTCGTGCTGGATCCGGCCATGACCCGCGGCTTGATCCCCTTTTGGACGTGGTTTCAGCCGGGGCCTTTTTTCGGCATGCCGTTGCAAAACTTCGGCGGTTGGATGCTGACCGGGGCCGCCTTTATGACCGTAGCCAACCTCCTCTGGGGGAAAGATCAGCCTGTGTTGAACCGCCGCCAGTTGTTGGGGCCGCTGGTGCTTTATGTAGCCAATTTTGCTTTTGCCCTGCTGATGAGCCTGGGATCCGGCATTTTCGCGCCAGCGGGGCTAGGCCTGTTGCTGGGCTTGGGGCCGGCTTTGGGGTTGTGGTGGAGCGCTCCGCCTGCACCCTCCCATCCCGAAGCGGTTGAAGGAGAGGCAGCTCGAACCTGGCAGGCGCTGGAGGATCCTGGCTGGGCGGGGGTGAAATAGCTGCCTGGCGTAGTTATGAGGGAGCAACAGTGCCCTGTAGCCCTTTCGGTGCTCACCCCTCTTGCTGGCCCATATCTGCCTGGACGAATGGGGGGATCCTTCGGGGCCACCCAAAATGGAGCCCAAGTCGCGGCAGCGGTGGAGTAGTTTGTTAACTTAACTGCTGCCGCCGTGGCCAGACTTTTTTTCTGGATGAGGCGAAGTGGAAGCCGGTTCCGTTTCCTTTGATTTGTCCTGTAGCAAGCCGATCAGCAAGCAGGCCACCCCAAGGTTGATGGCCACATCCGCCACGTTAAACACCGGAAAGCGGATCCAAACCAGATTAAAAAAATCCACCACGTAGCCGTTGAGAAAGCGGTCGATGCCGTTCCCTACCGCTCCTGCCCAGACCAGACCGTAGCCCGCCTGTTCCCAACGGCCCAGGCTGCCGCCGCGAATCGCCAGCAGCGCCAGCGCCACCGCTACCCCCAACGAGACCCACTTGAGGAACTCTGCCGAATCGGCAAACAGGCTCCAGGCGGCGCCGGTATTTTCCACATAGGTGAGGTGAAACACCCCCGGCCACAGCTCGATTTCCGGCCCCGGCAGCAGCCGCTCCACCGCCCAACGCTTGGTCGCCTGATCCAGGATCACGCCCAGGATCCCGGCCAGCCAAAAGCCCGTGTTTTTCATGCCCTTTTGCTTCACCACGTCCACTGGCAATAGCGCTCAGAGGAGCACTTTTCCCATCCTGACATTCTCTCTCCCGCCTGTGGGTGACAAACCGCAGGGGCAAGGCTTGGGGGTTCATCTGGCTGGAGAGCTTAATCAAGAAAAACGCCCGGCTGGCTGAGCCGGACGGGGATCCCACAGTCCAGAGAAGAGGACAAGGGCAGCTACCGACCCTGTTGCTCCAGGGATCGGCGCAACTCACTGGCCATCTGCAGAAACTCTTGCGGATTGCCCGCCTTGCCGTAGGAGGAGCGATCTTCAACCTTTTTGCCACTGCCTTGGCGGGTGCGGGTGTTGAGCAAAGAGCTGGCCATTTCCATGAACTTGGCAGGGTTTCCTTCGCTGCTGCCCCGCATCACAGAGGTTCGTCCGGCACGAGTCACTGCCATAGCTACCTTGATTCTCAGAAACGAAATGCTTGTTCATATCTTCCCACAAGGGATCCCAAACCCGCCAGGCCCAGCGCTCTATTAAGCTAGGAGAATTGTTGGAGATAGCCGTGAATTCTCAGGCTTTGCATCACCAATTCGATACATTCAGAGATGCTTTGCTCGGCGGTTTTGCACACCACCTCTGGACATTCCGGCGGCTCGTAGGGATCGTCGATGCCGGTAAAATGCTGGATGAGACCTGCCCGCGCTTTGCGATAGAGGCCCTTGACATCCCGACGTTCGCATACCTCTAGGGGGGCATCCACAAAGACTTCGATGAAGTTGCCGATCTGCCGCCGCACCTCCTGCCGGGTGGCCCGATAAGGGGAAATGGCCGACACCAGCACGATCACCCCGTGGCGGGTCAGCATCTCTGCCACAAAGCCGATGCGGCGAACGTTCTCATCCCGATCTTCTTTGCTGAAGCCGAGCCCTTTGGTCAGGTGTTGCCGCACCAGGTCTGCATCGAGCACTTCCACCGCCAGCCCCAGAGCCTGCAACTGCTGGGCCACACCGCAGCTCAGGGTGGTTTTGCCCGCGCCGCTGAGCCCCGTAAACCAGACTGTTACCCCCCGCCGCCCCATGGGTGTGGATCCCGTCTCCTTAGAGCTTCGTCAGAATAGCATCCTCAGAGCAGAGTGATACACTCGAATCACTGTCCATTCTCTCTCTGTCTTGCCGCCGGCCATGTCACCGCTGAGCTCTTCTCTCGTCGATACCCCCTCGCAATCCGCGACCACTGCCGAGCTGTTCGAGCAGCATGTGATGTCCACCTACGCTCGCTATCCTCTGACCTTGGTGCGGGGGGAAGGCTGCCGGGTTTGGGATGAAGAGGGGCGGGAGTACCTGGATTTTGTGGCCGGCATTGCCACCTGCACGTTGGGCCATGCCCACCCCGCTTGGATCCAGGCGCTGACGCAGCAGGCGCAACAGTTGCACCATGTTTCCAACCTCTACTACAACCAGCCGCAGGCGCAACTGGCCCAATGGCTGACCCAGCACTCCTGTGCCGATAAGGTGTTTTTTTGCAACTCGGGGGCAGAGGCCAATGAAGGCGCCATCAAGCTGGCCCGCAAGTACGCCCATACGGTGCGCGGGATCCAGGATCCGGTGATCCTCACCGCCCAGGCCAGCTTTCATGGACGCACCCTGGCCACCATTACCGCCACCGGCCAGCCGAAATACCAAAAAGACTTTGCCCCTCTGGTGCCCGGCTTCGATTACGTTCCCTACAACGATCTCGAGGGTACGGCGGTGGTGTTGGAGCGCTGGGGCGAGCGGGTGTGTGCCGTGCTGCTGGAGCCGCTGCAGGGGGAGGGGGGGGTTGTCCCAGGAGATCCCGCCTACTTCCAGTGGCTGCGCCGGGTCTGCAGCGAGCGGGGCATCCTGCTGATGTTGGATGAGGTGCAGGTGGGCATGGGGCGCAGCGGCAGGCTCTGGGGCTACTGCAACTTGGGAGTGGAGCCGGATGTGTTCACCTTGGCCAAGGGTCTCGCCGGTGGGATCCCGATTGGCGCCCTCTTGGCCAAAGAGTTTTGCGCCGTGTTTCAGCCAGGGGATCACGCCAGCACCTTTGGCGGCAATCCCTTGGCCTGTGCAGTGGGCCTGGCGGTTTGCCACACCCTGATGGCCGAAAGCCTGGTTTGGAATGCCCAGCAGGCAGGAGCCTATCTGCGCCAGGGGCTGTCTCGCCTGGCAAGGCAGTTTCCGCAGCTTGTTCAAGAGGTGCGCGGCTGGGGCCTGATCCAGGGTTTGGTGGTGCGCATCCCGGCGGCTGAGGTGGTCAGGGCGGCCCTGGAGCAGGGGCTACTGCTGGTGCCGGCGGGATCTCAGGTGGTGCGCTTTGTGCCCCCCTTGATCGTCACGCCAAAGGAGATTGACGAGGCGCTGGCGCGGCTGGAATCGGCTCTGCAGAGCTTAGCCGTTGGCGATGGCGGGACAGAGTCCTGGCAAGCTTAGCCCTGGTAGAGCTGTTGCAAAAACGCCTGCAGCCGCTGGCGGGCCTCATGGGGCAAGGGATCCCTGGCCTGCTCTAGCAGGGGCAGTACCTCCTCGGCGTAGGCCGGGACAAAGCCGGCAGCCGGCCAGAGCAAGTCCGAGGTAGATCGCAGGTTCCACACTTGGGATCCCTGCTCGAGCAACAGGGGCCGCACCCAGAGCAGCGCCGGGGATCCCGCCTCAAGATTGTGGAGAGAAACCTGAATCAGCTCCACGTAGAGGGTGGCTTGCGGCCCCGGCAAAGCTAGAAGGCGGCGGGGTGAGGTGGGGGCACTCCCTACTTCCGTCCCAGCAGGCAGAGGACGTCCTCTAAGGGGGGGCTCCTCACCAGAGCCACATTGAGCAGGCAGACAGGGCCACAGGGTCATGGAACGGCTGGCTTCCGCTTAGGAACGATCGAGACAAACTACACCTGATCTTAAGAGACGCCTTCTCAGGTTCTGCGAGGGGATCCCGTCGGAAGCAGAGATTGCCCAAGGTGCTAGTCTTGCAGGCAAGGCTCCTCGAAATTCCTTGCAACCGGATCCCGCCATGATGCACACCTTTATCCCACCCCACCGCTTTTTCCCCTACCTGACCTGGACGGAGATCCAGGCCATGCCCGACAAAGAGAATGTGGTGATCATCCAGCCCGTAGCCTCGATCGAGCAACACGGGCCCCACCTGCCCCTGGTGGTGGATGCCTGCATCGGCACCGCAATCATCGGGCGGGCCATGGAAAAACTAGAGCCGGGGATCCCGGCCTATGTCCTGCCCACCCAGTGCTACGGCAAAGCCAACGAGCACTGGCATTTTCCGGGCACCATCACCCTCTCGGCGCAAACCCTGATGGCGGTGCTGACCGAAGTGGCCGAAAGCATTTACCGGGCCGGGTTTCGCAAGCTGGTGTTCCTCAACTCCCACGGCGGCCAGCCCGAAGTGCTGCAGATTGTGGCCCGCGACCTGCACCAGAAGCACGAAGACTTCCTCCTTTTCCCCATCTCCGTCTGGCGCGTTCCCCACCAAGGCCAGGAGCTGATGACCCCGAAAGAACGGGAACTGGGCATCCATGCCGGCGACGGCGAGACCAGCATGCTGATGTACCTGTTGCCCGAGACAGTACGAACTGACCGCTTGGTCTGCGAGTACCCTCAGGATCTGCCGGAAGACAGCCTGATTAGCCTGGAAGGGCGGATCTCTTTTGCCTGGACAACTCGCGACCTCAGCAAGAGCGGCGTCCTGGGGGATGCCACCGCCGCCACGCCGGAAAAAGGCAAACTTTTGGTGGAGTCCATGGCCGATGGCTGGGTGCGGCTGATCCGGGATCTGTACAAGTTCCAGCAGCCCCAGGCTTGGCGCAAAGACCCGCTGCCAAGGTAGGGATCCCGGCAGATGTCTTTACCTTCTGAGGCTTCTGGCCAACCCTAGCCTGCTTCTCAGGAGCGGAAGCAGCGACTTCGCCAGGACGGGTGATAGGCTTGAGGGGAAGTTCCCCTACCCTGTGAGGGGAGAGCAATGGTTCTTGCCTCAAAGCCAGCCACCCCTCCCATCCTCGAGCGGCACGACGCCACTTGGCAGGACTACCTGACCATTGGCAACCATCCCACCCTGGACTGGCAGAAGATTTCTTTTTACCAGGGCTGGTTGTGGGTCAACATGGGCAAAGAAGGGCCAGAGCACGCCTCCGTCAGCGATTTCATCACCATCATTTTTGGGTTTTGGGCCTTTCTCCACCCGGATGTGCCCCTGCAGTCCTACGGTCGCTGTCTGATTGAGTACCCAGAAACCCACGCCTGTGCCCCCGACCTGGTGCTCTACAAAGGGGAGAACATCCCCAGGTACCAAGCTGGCGAGCCGCGGCGGATTGATTTGCGTTTCCAAAGACCCCCTGACCTGGTGGGCGAAATTGCCGACACTACCCTCAGCCTTGACCTGGACGAGCAGAAGCAGCTCTACGCCAGCCTGGGCATTCCTGAGTACTGGGTCATCGATGTCAAAGGGCGGCGCGT
>NZ_JANSJH010000016.1:0-10408 GCF_047462495.1 Synechococcus sp. H55.2
GGAAACCCCACCCGCCTGCGCGGTGGGGTAGTTCATAATGCTTCTATCTCCCGGAATTTTCTATCGAAGAGCTCTCCAGGGATCCCTGTGCCTAGTTCTTCGGCAAATTTCGCTGACCTTACCCAACCATGCTGCCTGTGCGCCCCCGCGAAACCGTTTCCATGTTCACCCGCGACGGGATCCAACTGGATGCGGATGTCTATCGCCCAGAAGGCGGGGGGAGCTACCCGGTCTTGCTGATGCGGCAGCCCTACGGGCGGGCCATTGCCTCGACGGTGGTGTACGCCCATCCGCGCTGGTATGCGGCCCATGGCTATATCGTTGTCATCCAGGATGTGCGGGGGCGGGGCACCTCCAAGGGCTCCTTCTACCCCTTCCGCCACGAAGCTGAAGATGGGTTTGACGCGGTCAACTGGGCGGCTGCTTTGCCAGGGAGCAACGGTGTGGTGGGCATGTACGGCTTTTCTTACCAGGGCATGACCCAACTCTATGCCGCCTCCAGCCGTCCCAGCGCCTTGAAGGCCATCTGCCCGGCGATGCTGCCCTACGATCTCTACGCCGATGCCGCCTACCCGGGGGGAGCCTTTGCCTTCTCCAACAACCTCAGTTGGGCGCTGCAACTGGAAGCTGAGGGAGCCCGCCGGCGGGGAGAGGCCAACGCTTACCAGGCCCTCTTCAAAGCCTCCCGCAACTTGCCCCTCTACGATCCCATCCCCCTCAAGCCGGGCGTGCTGCAGCAATACGCGCCCCAGTCCTACTACTTCGACTGGCTGGAGCACAGCGAACCCGACGACTACTGGCGCCAGCTCTCCCCTCGGCTAGAGGTGGTGGATCTGCCGATGTTGCACATTGGCGGCTGGTTTGACAGCTATCTGAGTGGCAGCCTGCGCCTCTACAGGGAGATGAGTGCCCGCAGCCAAAACCCGCAACACCTGATCATCGGCCCTTGGGCCCACCTGCCGTGGGGGCGCAGGGTGGGGGCGCTGGACTTTGGCCCCGAGGCCGTCAGCCCCATCGATCGGCTGCAGGTGCGCTGGTTTGACCAGTTCCTCAAAGGCAAGGACACCGGGATCCTCCAGGAGCTGCCGGTGCGCCTATTCGAGATGGGAGCCAACCGCTGGCGCAGCTTAGAGGCCTGGCCCACCCCGGAGCCAAAAGCTTTTTACCTGCACAGCACCGGCCTGGCTGCCCTCTCCGAACTTGAGGGATCCCTCCGCCCGGAACCCCCACTGAGGCAACAGTCGGATACTTTTGTTCACGATCCCTGGCGACCGGTGCCGGCTTTGGGGGGTCACCTGGTTTATCCTGCCGGGCCGCAAGAGCGCTCTGCCCTCGACTGCCGCACCGATGTTCTCACCTACACCACTCCCCCTCTGGAAACCGACCTCCTCCTGGCGGGGGATATCACGGCAGAGCTCTACGTCGAAGCCGACAGCCCCAGCTTGGATCTCTGCGCCGTGCTCTCCGTGGTCAGGCCGGACGGCCAGGTGTACAACTTTTCCCAGGGCTACCGTCGTCTGCGGGATCCCCAGCCCAATGCCCCCATCTCAATCCCCTGTCAGCCCGCCTGCATCCGCATTCCCCGCGGCCACGCCCTGCGTCTCAGCCTCAGTGCGGCCTGTTTCCCGGCCTATTCCGTCAATACAGGTACGGGGATGCGGGAAGAGCGGCTCATTGAGGCCCGCATTCTCACCCTTACTCTTCACAGCGGCGGCGACACCCCCTCACGGCTGTACCTTCCCATTGTCGAGGGGAGTTGGGGGGAGTAAAAGCTTAAGACCCTACAGCTTCCCATCCCTTCGCAACTCCTGATCACAAACAGATATCAAAAGTTAGGATAGAAACAAGCAGGGCAAGGGAACACCATGTTGCAAGACCCGAAGTTGATCCGGCATTATCAGGCTTTGACCGACGCGCTGGTGGACAGTTGGCATCGCGGCTATCGGCGCACCGACGAGCTGCGCCTGCTGGTGGATGGCTACCTGCTGGCTCTGCGAACTGGCAAGCAATTGCAGCCTTTTGAGATCTACCGCCTTGAAGACGAGGTCAACCGCTTCCTTTACGACCCGTCCAACTTCATGGAGCCGGAACTGGAGCGAGAGACGGAGCCGATGCGGGGTTATTGATACTGCATAGAGAGGGGCCGGGGGCGAGGGATCGAACGCCGCCAGGTGCCTGATAGGCTGGGAAAGATTCGGTTCCTCATTCCAATCTATGGCGGTTTGGGATACGCTGGCAACTTCCCGGCGTCCGGCTCTGCTGGGATCCGGCCTGGGCTTGGGCATAGCCCTGATCCTCTGGTACGGGGTGCTTGGCTACCACGTGCTGCAGATGGGTATCTGGCTGCTAAGTATCCTGCTGGTGGGGCTGTATGTGGCCCAGTTTCCTCCGGCTCAGCTCCCTTGGGATCCGACGCGGCTGCGCTGGCGTCAGGAGCTGCTGCACCTGGGGCTGCTGGCGCTGGTCTTCGCCCCCATCTACCTCTACGACCTGGCCAACATCCCTTTTCAAATCAACACCGACGAGATCGTCATCACCTCCATGGCGCGGCGGGCCTCAGGAGTGCGCTACCCCGATATCTTTGGGCTGATGCCGGAGTATTTCTATTTTCCCCGCTTTATGTTCAGCCTCTTCGGCGGCCTGACGCGGCTGATGGGGGGAGTCACGCTGGTGAATGTGCGCACCGTGCATGCCGCCTTCGGGGTGATCACCACCCTGGTGGCCTACGGGTTTTTTCGCGCCTTCTGGGGATCCCGGCTGGCCTTGGCGGGGGCGATCCTCTTGGGATCCAACCACGCTCTGCTGGGCATCAGCCGCATGGCGATGCGAGAGAATCTGATTGTGCTGGTGGAGTGTGCAGCTCTAGCCTTGATCTTAAAGGGCGTGCGGGAAAAAAATCCCCTGCTTTTGTATTTGGGGGGAGGGGCAGCGGCCTTCTCCCTCTACGGCTATCTGCCGGGGCGGGTGGTCATCCTGCTGGGGTTGCTGTTTGGCGGCCTCTACCTGCTCCTGGGCCGGGAGGATCTGCAGGAGGGGAATAAGCAGGTCAACCCCGTTTGGGCCCTGGCCAAGCTGACGCTGCCGGCGGCGCTGGGTTTTTTTCTGGTGGCCGCACCTATCTTGGTGGCCACGGCTACTTCTCCGCCGGCCAGCACCGAGTATGCCCGCCAGCAATTTCTCTTTTTCCCGGAAGGGCGGGCGCTGCAGCAGATGTGGGTCAATGCGGCTACACCAGCCGAGGCGGTGTGGCGCAACATCCGCAACGGCCTGAGCATGTTTAACGACCCCGGCCAGCACGACCGGGGCTATATCTACCCCAACTATGGCCATGCCTTTGTGGATCCGCTGACGGGGGTTTTGCTCTGGCTGGGCTTGGGATCCGGCCTCTACCGCCTCTGGAAGGGGCGCAGCCAACCCCACGACTGGCTTTGTATGGGCAGTTTCCTATTTCTCTATCTGCTGTTTAGCTTGGCCATCACCAAAGCCCCCAACTATACCCGCCTGCTGGTGATCCTGCCCTTTGTAGCCTACCTAACCCTGGAAGGGATCCAGGCGCTGGTAGCTCTCCTGGGACGTTGGGGATCCTCAGGGAGGAAGTGGCTGCCGGCAGTGGCGATGGCGGGGGCGATCCTGGTGATCGGGGGATGGAACTTGGCGATTTTTGGGGATTTTGTTCACAAGGGCTGGATCCAGGGCAACGATGTGGGAGCTACCGGGCGCTACGTGGCGGCCCGACAAGGGGATCCCGACCACCGCTTTTACCTGGCAGCCAGCGCCGCCTACCCCTATTTCAGTTGGGGAGAGCCTATCTATTGGCAGAGTTGGATCCAATTTTTTGCCGGGCCGGGACAGCAGGTGCAGGTCTTTTCCCCTGAGGCCTTGCCCACCCAAGACCTACAGCCGCCGTTTACCCTGTTCCTGAACCAGGGGGTATGGGATCAGCAAGGGGCAGCGCTGCAGCGGCACTTTCCTCAAGGCCAGTTGCATCGGATCCCTGCCGAGCGGGGGCTGTGGGCGTTTGAAGTGGTGGATGCTTGAAGCGCTGGGCCAGCCGACCAAACTCTGGGTTGAGCTGGCCTTAGCAAATCGGCAGGAAGCCCCGCGCTCTTCCGAACAGTATGTGCTGTGGTGGGACCAGTAACCCTAAGGCGATGAGGCTGGGAGAATCCTTGCCCTTTGGGGCTGTCAAGAGGCGTGCCCAAGCTTGATAACCAGGTGGCGGTTCTTGTCCACCGCGATCCAGCCTTGCTGGCGGAAACGGTTCAAAAGACGGGTGATGGTGACGCGGGTGGTGCCGATGGCATTGGCCAAGTCTTGGTGGGTAAGGCGCACCTGCAGGCGCACCCCCGTCGCCACCGGGGATCCCAACTCCACCGCCAATAGGGAGAGCAACTGGCGCAGCCGCTCTTCCACCCGCCGCCGCCCGGCTAGGGCCAGCAGCGCTTCGGTTTGGCGCAGCCGCCGCACCACCTGCTTGAGCAGCCCTTGGCTCAGGGTTGCTGAGGCTTCCACCTCGGCTGCCGACAGCCGCAACACGTCAACCGCCGTCAATGCCTTGGCCTGGTAGGGATCCAACATCGTCAGCGGGGATCCCAGCGGCATGGAGGGGCCGGCAAATCCCAACAGCGCCTCGCCGCCATTGGGATAGAGAGTCGTCAACTGTACCACGCCCCGACAGACGATCACCCATTCATCCGCAAACAAAGGGATAACCTGTCCAGGACTGTAGGGAGATAAGCTGCGGCCTCGGTAGAGATCTTCTAGTAGTTGACGCTCCCGTGTAGGCAGGCCGGCAGCAAAATGGCCGGGCATCGTTTCAGGCATAAACTGGCTCCGCTAGAGCAAACTGAGCACACTGGTCGTTGGGCTTTCTCCTGCGAACCCACAGCAGCGGGGTTGGCCATCAGTGCTGAGTTCACGGCAAGAGACAGGTGTTCCCGACAACACCATACCGCTTGCCTTCCCGACTGAAGTAAAGGCAAGGTTATGCCTAGGTTAAGTCTCGCTCACTATGCCGTTACAGGGGCGGGACATCATCCCGCTTCGCGAACGGTCTTGGGCTGCGCAGGGATCCCCCGACCGAAGTCGGCGGGAGTGTCGATGTGATCCAGTAGGATCTAAGGATGTCCAGCTCAAGCCTCTAGGAGATCTGCCGTGACGCTGATGGTTCGCGTGATTACTCCCGACCGCATCGTTTGGGATGCCCCCGCTGAGGAAGTGATCCTCCCTGCCACCTCAGGTCAATTGGGCATCCTCACCAACCATGCTCCTCTCTTAACTGCTATCGGCAATGGAGTCATGCGGGTCAAGGCCGGTGGCAAGTGGTCGGCCATTGCCGTGATGGGCGGATTTGCGGAAGTGGAAAATAACGAGGTAACCGTTCTGGTTAACCGCGCCGAGCGGGGAGAAAAAGTGGACAAGGCCGCAGCTCAGGCCCTCTTGGACGAAGCGAGCCAAGTTTTGAATACCAGCAGCGACAAGCAGGAGCGTTTGCAGGCCAAGTTGGATCAGCAGCGGGCCAGAGCCTTGATCCAAGCCGCCGAGATGGGCAGCAAAAGCTGAGGTATTCCCGCCTCTCTCAGCAGGAGCCAATTTGGTCTCGGCAGGGGATCCGGCTACGGGGCTGGCTTTGTTAAGCTGAAGCTTCTGGGGAGCTGGTGGTGCTATGTTCAGTCCTGCAATTGCCGTTCGCGTCAGCGGGACGGAATCCTTTAGCGCGTCGGCCAGCTTGAAGATTGGCCAGGTGGCAGCAGCGGCGGGGTTGCCGGTGCGCACGGTGCGCTACTACGAGTCGCTGGGCCTGCTGAAGCCAACGGTGCAGCGGTCGGAGTCCAGCTATCGCCTCTTCCATCCGGCAGTGCTGGGGCGGCTGGCCTTCATCCGCCGCTGCCAGAGCCTAGGGCTAAGCCTGGAAGAAATTGGCCAGATCCTGCAGCTCCACGACCAGGGGGAACAGCCCTGCCCGGAGATCCGCCAACACCTGCAGGAGAAGCTGCGTCAGATCGAAGAGCGGATAGCGGAGTTGCAAACTCTGAAAGGCCAAATTGAAAGCCTCCTCTCCGATTGGCGGATCCCAGCGGGATCTCCAGCCGAGGATGACGTGATCTGCCCGATTTTACAAAAGCCAGAGGCCGGCCCTGACAAGGTCGGCAGCCACTACTCGACGGTTACCGACTTGGCCAGGTTGCGGGGTTGATCCACATCGGCCCCGCGGCGCAGCGCCATGGCGTAGGCAAACAACTGCAGGGGGATGACATTTAAAACTGCCGACAACAGGGGTGTGGTGCTGGGCACCTCGATGACGTGGTCGGCCTTCTCCCTCACCTGGGTATCTTCTGGGTTGATCAGGGCAATCACCCGCCCTCCCCGCGCCTGTACCTGTTCGATGTTGGAGAGCATCTTCTCGTAGACGGGATCGCGGGTGGCAATACACACCACCGGCATGCGCTCGTCGATGAGGGCGATGGGGCCATGCTTCATCTCCCCTGCCGGGTAGCCCTCCGCGTGGATGTAGCTGACCTCTTTCATTTTCAGGGCCCCCTCCAGGGCTATGGGGGCGTTGACCCAGCGGCCCAGGTAGAGCATGTCGGCAACGTGGTGGTACTGTTCCGCCAACTGGTCGTAGAGGGCGGCATCTTTCAGGAGCAGGCTGATCTTGCCCGGCAGCTCGATCAAAGCTTGCAGGTGGGATCGGATCTGGGCCGGGTTGAGGATCCCTTTGGCCTGGGCCAGTTGCAGGGCCAGCAGGTATCCCGCCACCAGCATGCCGGTAAATACCTTGGTGGAGGCGACGGCGATCTCCGGCCCGGCGTGAATGTAGAGAACTCCGGCATCCGCCAGGCGCGTGGCCTGGGATCCGATGGCGTTGACGATGGCCAGGGTGGGGATCCCTTGGGCGCGGGCCTCGCTCATGGCCGCCAGCGTATCGACGGTCTCGCCCGACTGGGTGAGGGCCACAAGCAGGCTGTGGGGGCGCAGCACCGGCTGGCGGTAGCGAAACTCGGAAGCATAGTCCACCTGCACCGGGATGCGGGCCAGGCTCTCGATAAAGTACTTGAGCACCAGACAGGCGTGCCAGGCGGTGCCGCAGGCCACGGCATGAATCTGCTCCGTCTGGGCCAGTTGCGCCTCTGTTAGCGCCAGCTCCTCTAGAGTCACCCGCCCCTCTTCCAGATCCACCCGCCCCCGCAGCGTATCGGTGGTGGTGCGCGGCTGCTCGTAGATCTCTTTTTGCATGAAGTGCTTGTAGCCGCCCTTGGCCGCCGAGACGGGATCCCAGGCCACCGTGAGGGGGGTTTTGCGCAGCTCCTCGCCGCTGATGCGCAGGTAGCGCACGCTGGAGTCGGTGAGGATGGCCATCTCCCCATCTTCCAGAAACACCACCCTGCGGGTGTGGCGGACAATGGCGGGCAGATCCGAGGCAACGAAGTTCTCCCCCTCCCCTTCGCCGACGACCACAGCGCCGGCGTTGCCCAGGCGGGCGGCAATCAACCGATCCGGCGCCTCCCGATCCAAAGCCACCACGGCATTTCCCCCCCGCAGTTGCCCCATGACTTTGCCAAAGGCCGTCTCGAAGCAGCCCAGCTCCTCGGTGTAGAGGCCCAGCAGTTGGGCGATGACTTCGGTATCGGTTTGGGAGCGAAAGCCAACCCCTCGCCGCAGCAGCTCTTCCTTCAGCTCCAGGTAGTTCTCCACAATGCCGTTTTGGATGACCACGATGCGCCCGCGCGCGTCGCAGTGGGGGTGGGCATTTTCTTCGCTAACACCGCCGTGGGTGGCCCAGCGGGTGTGGCCAATCCCCACCTTGGCCGTGGGCATGTTGGCGGTAAGCTTCACCAGCAGGTTGTGCAGCTTGCCGGTGGCCCGCACGATCCTCAAGCCCTCTTCTGGATCCACCGTGGCAATGCCGGCGGAATCATAGCCCCGATATTCCAAAGTGCGCAGGCCCTCCAAGAGGATAGGAGCCGCCCACTGAAAGCCCACATAGCCGACAATGCCGCACATTCCTCACACCTCAACCTCAGCCACGCCAGCGGTGCAAAGCACCCTATCCGCAAAGCCTACCCCAGCTTCCGGATCCCTTCAATGGCTTTTGCCGCCGCTGCGGGAGCAGACCTCGGCAGGGATCCTGGCTTCCTCCTAGGGAACGGGCTGCTGCTCCTCAAGGGCCAGGGCAAAAGAAACGGGCGCAAAACGGAAGCGATACTCTTGGGCTGCAGCAGGCTGGATCCCGTCTTCTGTTCGCGTAAGCGGGCCGGAGGCCTTAGGGGCGCTGGAGACCAAGTTGCTCAGCCCCAGCACCAGCTCTCGCAGGCCGCGGCGAAACTGGGGATCCCCCGTCAGCTCGTCGATATCGGCGGTGATCTTTTGCGCATTCTGGAAGGTGATGCGGGCCGAGTCCAGGGTTTGGCGCAAGGTCGCCAGGGTGCCCGGATCGTTGAGGTTGGCAGCAATCTGCTGCAGGTCTTCGGTAGCTTGGGACACGTTCTCCGCCGCCGCTCGCACCTCGGCCAGGATCTGGCGCACATCCGCCTGCAGTTGCGGATCCGTCAGCAGCGGGCGAACCGCGCTCGACATGGCTTGCAGATCGGCGCTCACCTGCTGGATATTTTCCAGGGCAGCGCTGAGGGAAATGCGGTTCTGTTCCACCAGAAGGGTGAACTGATCGGCAGCCGCTTGAAAACTGCGGGCCGTTCCTCTCACAGCCCCAGCCGCGTCTTGGATAGCCGTGGCAGCCGAGGTAAATTGCGACAAGTCCAGATCTTCCGTGCGCAGGGCTGCCACCTGCTTTTCCACGGTTTCGGAGAGATCGGCCACGCTGTTGGCGACGCGGGTGATCCCTTCTAGGGTGGCGTTGAGGGTAGCGAAGAACTCGTCGTTGTTGATGCGCGTCACCAGCCGATCCACCTGAATCAACAACTGGCCGAAATCTACCCCCGGTGTGCCCTCCACCCTATCCCCAGCGCAGATGATTTGGCTGCGGTCGCAATCGGCTGCCAGCGGGGATCCCGCTGCCGGGGCATCGCGTCGGGGCAGGATATCCATCACCGTCTCCCCCACCAACCCCGTCTGGGTGGTTACAAACAGGGCGTCGCGGGGGATGGCCAAGGGCTGGTCGATGGCCACCTGCACCTCCACTTGGGCCGCCTGGGGCAAAATCCGCTCCACCCGCCCCACGGCTACCCCCCGCAGCCGCACGCTGGAGCCTTCCGCCAGGCCAGATACGTTGGGATAGGTGACGGTAAACTGGAAGCCGCGGCTGCCGAAGCGCAGGTTGTAGATCCACAAGAACAGCCCGGCAAAGCCCAGCACCCCTGCCAGGATCAACAGGCCCACCGCCCCTTCTCGGATTGCTCGCGAACGCATCACACCTGCCCTGCCACTTGAATCGGCCCTTCTACGCTACCGCTGAAAAATTGCCGCACAAAGGGGTTATCGCACGTTTCGATCTGCTGCACGGATCCCTCCCACTGCACCCGCCCCTGGGCCAAGAGCACGATGCGGTCGGTGGCGCGGTAGATAGTGCTGTGCTGGTGGGTCACCACAATGTAGCTCTCGCAAGCTTTTTTCACCTGCTGCAGATCCCGGATGAGGTCTTCAATCACTGTGGAAGCAATGGGATCCAGGCCCGCCGTGGGCTCGTCGTAGAGCAGCAGTTGCGGCTCGTCCTGGGGCAGAGAAGGGTCCTCCATAATAGCGCGGGCGAAGCTGGCCCGTTTGCGCATCCCCCCCGAGAGCTCCTCCGGCAGGCTGTTCTCCTTACCCGCCAGCCCCACTGCTTCCAGCTTGGCTGCCACCAGCTCCCGAATGCGTGCCCGCGGCAGCCGCGAGTGCTCGTAGAGCAAAAACCCGACGTTTTCCTCCACCGTCAGCGAGTCGAAAAGGGCCGCCTGCTGGAATACCATGCCTACCCGCAAGGGGGGAGTGCAGTGGCCGGCCTGAATCTCCGGCAGGGGGATGCCGCACCAGAGCACTTCGCCAGCGTCCGGCTCTGTCAAGCCAGCGATGATGCGCAACAGAGTTGATTTGCCAGTGCCGGAAGGCCCCACTAGCCCCAGAGCGTCGCCCCGATGTACCTTTAGATCGACTTGGTCAAGCACCAGCGTGGTTCCAAAGCGCTTGGAGACCTGCCGTAGCTCCACCAAGGGTACGGGATCTCCCTTCCCCGCTCCAGACTGGGGTTGGGGACTCTCCGCCGGCGGCTGCTGTTGGCCGTTCATGCTGGTGCCAATGTCCTTTCTGAAGTACTTCGCCCAACACTTCCAGCAGAGCTGCAAGATCAGGGTGCCTCCCTCCCGTGGCTTGCGTTCCATTGCTAGTTTAAGAGCCGTCGCACTACGCGAACAACTTGCTGCTGTTGCCTCCAGCAGCCAAGGCTACGGAGCACCTGCCAGCCTTCGTCTCTTAG